>MVQR01000078.1 GCA_002067815.1 Syntrophus sp. PtaB.Bin001
ACATACTCCGATGGTAGCCAGGATAAGGACCAGGATGAATTCTTTCCTTAATTCCTTCCAGGAAATATGGATCGCCGCTTCAAAAACAAGGGGTGGCAGGAATACATTGAAAATCAATTCTTTCGTGAAAGGGATACCCGAGAAAAGAGGGAAAACAGCCAAACCAATTCCAGCGAACACCAACCCCACACTATAAGGGACTCTCAGCCGTCTTGTCAGTATCGCGACAATACTTGCACTAAGCAGTATGATCAGGAACCGATCCAATTTGAAGAGAAATTCCATTTTCCCCTCCTTCTGGGATACATCAATGATTTTTTGACCTTCAGGGGCTTATCAATCAATTGAAACAAATTGATGTGTCATTGTTGCTTCTCCTTCTGTCCAACACGAGACGTTGAACAGGGCGACCAGAATCGCGCTTCGGTCTATTGCGATCCCCAGGAACTCAGGAGGTGCATGTAATGAGCCCTTGACAAGGCCCTTGGATCGGGGATGTGTTTAAGGTTCATATTGCCCCGCATCTGCCTCAACGAGTCATATTCGTTCCTCTCCAGCCATGCGGCAAGCCTTTCAAGCAAGGCTGTTACGTATTCGATGCCGTTCTTCTGCAATGCCGAGCAGAGCTGCACGCAGTCGGCCCCTGTCATGACAGCCTTGACCGTATCTTCCACGGTATGGACACCGCCGCTTGCCGCAAGTGAGCAGCTGACGTTTCCGGAAATTATGGCGAGCCATCGCAGCCGAAGCAGTATTTCCCTGGAATCAGAAAGACGAGGGTGCGAGACGGGCTCCAGGTTTTCGATATCAAGATCAGGCTCGTAAAACCGATGCAGCAGGACTAGGCCATCGGCCCCTGCCTCCTCCAGCCTGCAGGCAAAGTTCGCCAGAGAGGTATGAAAAGGCGTGAGCTTCACGCTTACGGGAATGTGCACGTTATTTTTCACTGCTCTCAACACCTCTATAAAACGCTCCTCGATCATCTCACCTGACTCGGAGAAGTCGTTGGCCACATAGTAGAAATCCAGCTCGAGGGCATCGGCGCCCGCCTCTTCCATCTGACTTGCGTAATCGCGCCAGCGGTCGGCGGTGACGGCATTGATTGAACCTATAATCGGCACGCTGGTGTGCTTTTTTACGTCAGCAAGATGCGCCATGTAAGCTTCCGCCTCCACGATCGCACGCTCCGGCTCGACGAAATAGGAGATCGCTTCGGGAAAGGACTCGGCAGGAGTGTCCGTTGCGTTGAATAAAGACATCTGGTCGCTCCGGAGTTGTTCCTCAAAAAGCGGTGGAAGTACAATCGCGGCAATCCCCGCCTCCTCCAAACGCTTGATCGTGTCGAGATGGACAGTAAGCGGGGATGGACCCGCAACAAAGGGATTGGAAAGCGCCAGTCCAAGGTATGTCGTTGAAAGATCCATTATCATTCCTCCTTTCCCTGCTGAAGTCCGGTCTCGCTGGGCTTTTCGGTCATGGGTGCGCCGCCTATGCTTGCCTTGGGAAGCCGAAGCTGCGACATATGCCGGTACACGGCCATCCGCCGTTCGGCGATAATCTGTGAATCGACCGCGTATTTCCTGAACGCCGCGGGATCTAGTTTTTCCACCATTTTAAAACGGGTCTCATTCGTCATGTATTCAGAGACAGGGATCTTGCCGCCTTCCGCATCAACGATCAGGGGAGGTTCGCCGGCATCCAACCGCCGGGGGTCATAGCGGTAGAGCGGCCATACTCCGCAGTCCACCGCGCGTTTCTGCTGCTGAGGGCCGAACCTGAGGTCATAACCCTGGGCAATACAGTGGCTGTATGCGATGATGATCGACGGCCCCGGATATGATCCAGCTTCTATAAATGCTCTTAAGGTATGTCCTTCATTGGCCCCGAGCGCAACGCTTGCCACATAAACCTGCCCATGACTCAAGGCCATAAGGCCGAGATCCTTCTTGTTGACGTCCTTTCCACGGGCTGCAAATTTCGCTGCGGCGCCGAGAGGCGTGGCCTTTGATGCCTGTCCCCCGGTATTCGAATAAACACCTGTATCAAGAACCAGTATGTTCACGTTGCGTCGAATGCTCAGAACATGATCAAGTCCGCCGTAGCCGATGTCATAAGCCCAGCCGTCGCCACCGACAATCCAGACGCTTTTCGGCACAAGATAATCCGCAAGCATTTCCAGACGTCGCGCCTCCTGTCCAGGCATGAACTGCAGGCGCTGTTTGAGTTCTGCAACACGGGCGCGCTGTTGTGTAATCTCATCGTCGGTTTCCGAAAAGGGTTTGGTTAGCGTTTCTATAAAATCAGGCCCAAGCTCCGGTTCGAACCCTCGCAATAGGCGTTCCGCCTGACTGCGTTGCGAGTCTACAGCCAAACGCAACCCCAGGCCGAATTCCGCATTGTCTTCAAAAAGAGAGTTGCCCCACGCCGGTCCTCTTCCCTCACGATCAGTTGTATATGGACAAGTGGGAAGATTTCCTCCATAGATCGAGGAGCATCCCGTTGCATTGGCGATCAGGAGACGGTCACCATACAGTTGAGTGAGGAGCCTGACATACGGAGTCTCGCCACAGCCGGCACAGGCGCCGGAATATTCGAAGAGTGGTGTGAGATACTGCGAAGTCCTGACATCGAGTTTCTTGACCGTCGAACGATTCAGATCCGGAAGGCTCAAAAAGAAGGAGTAGTTTTCCCTCTCCCTTTCACGCAGGGGCGCTTGCGGCTCCATGTTGATGGCTTTGCGCCGCGGGTTTGTTTTGTTCCTGGCCGGACAGACGACAACGCAAAGACCGCATCCGGTGCAATCCTCAACCGCCACTTGGATGGAGAACTGTTTCTCTCCAAAATCTTTGAAACGCAGCGGCACGGACTGGAAGGTTGGAGGTGCATTCGAAAGCAGAGAAGCATCGAAGATTTTCCCTCTTATCGTCGCATGCGGACAGTGCATCGAGCACTTCATGCATTGAATGCAGACCTTCGGATCCCAGACGGGCACCTCATAGGCGATGTTGCGTTTTTCCCATTGCGTCGTCGCGGTAGGCCAGGTACCGTCAGGCGGAAAAGCACTCACCGGCAAACGATCGCCATCGCCAAGCATCATGGGAGCGATTACTTTCTTGATCAAGTCGGGCGCTGAGGCCGGCACAATCGGAGGACGGGGACTACCTGAAACAGACCGGTCCGCAACCGATACCTCGTAGAGGTTGTCAAGCGTGGTATCGACAGCAGCACAGTTCCGGTTTACCACCTCTTCACCCTTCTTCCCATAGGTCAGTTTGATGGAATCCTTGATCTTACCGATCGCCTCCTCCCGTGGAAGCACGCCTGATATGGCAAAAAAGCAGGTTTGCATGATCGTGTTGATTCTGTTCCCCATTCCCGCTTCCCTCGCCACCCGGCCCGCGTCGATTACATAAAATCGAAGATTTTTGTCGATAATCCCGGACTGCACCTCTCCGGGAAGATGTTCCCACACCTCGTCTTTTCCATAGGGGCTGTTGAGAAGAAACACGCCGTCCGGAAGAGCATATCGAAGGACGTCGTATTTTTCGAGAAAGGAGAACTGGTGGCAGGCTACGAACCCGGCCTGCCGCAAAAGATAGGATGATCTGATGGGTACAGGGCTAAAGCGAAGATGGGAGATGGTGACCGCTCCCGACTTTTTGGAATCGTAGACGTAATAGCCCTGGGCGTAATTGTTCGTCTCTTCCACAAAAATCTTGATTGAGTTCTTGTTCGCACCTACGGTGCCGTCAGCGCCCAATCCGAAGAAGACGGCTCCAGTCACGTCTTTGCTCTCAATGTCATATGCTGCATCATAAGGCAGGGAAAGGTGGGTCACATCGTCCTCGATGCCTATGGTAAAGGGGTCCTTCGGAACGTCCTTCAGGAGTTCCTCAAATACAGCTCTTACCATGCCCGGGGTAAACTCCTTACTCGACAGACCATACCGCCCCCCTATAAGTCGGATGGCATGAAACGGACTTTCATGGCCATATCGGTTTTCTCTCAGCGAAGCAGAGACATCGAGGTAGAGGGGTTCGCCTACCGAGCCGGCTTCTTTTGTACGATCAAGCACGGCAATGGCCTTGACGGTCTTAGGCAGGGAGTTGAAAAAGTGCGGCACTGAAAAGGGCCGGTAAAGACGTACTGCCAGCACACCCACTTTTTCGCCCTGTTCCGCCATGTGTTCAACAGTCTCCACGGCCGTTTGAACTCCTGATCCCATTAACACTATCACCCGTTCAGCATCCTTGTCGCCGTAATAATCGAACAGGTTATAACGGCGGCCGGTGCGCGTGCCGAAATGCTCCATCACGCCCTGTACTATATTCGGGCAGGCCAGGTAGAAGTTGTTGGAGGCCTCCCATGTCTGAAAAAATGTATCGGGATTTTCCGTCGTACCCCGCAGGATGGGACGGTCAGGAGAGAGACTGCGGCTCCGATGGGCCAGAATGTGGTCATCCCGCATCATGACGCGCAGGTCGTCATCGGACAGAAGCTCCACCCTTGCCTCTTCATGAGACGTCCGAAACCCGTCGAAGAAGTGGAGAAAAGGGATTCTGCTTTCCAAGGTAGCTGCCTGGGCGATACAGGCCAAGTCATGCGCCTCCTGCACCGAACTGGAGGAAAGCATGGCAAATCCCGTCTGACGACAGGCCATGACATCCGAGTGATCGCCGAAGATGGAGAGCGCGTGAGTGGCCAGCGTTCTCGCGGCCACGTGCATCACGAAAGGAGTCAGTTCTCCGGCAATCTTGTACATGTCCGGTATCATGAGGAGCAGCCCTTGCGATGCCGTGAACGTGGTGGTCAGTGCCCCCGCCTGGAGTGCGCCGTGTACGGCTCCGGCGGCGCCGCCCTCGGATTGCATTTCGGTGACGGAAACCGCGTCACCCCATATATTCTTTCTACCCGCGGCAGCCCACGCATCACACAGTTCTGCCATAGGCGAAGACGGTGTAATCGGGTATATGGCTACCACTTCATTGAGACGGAAAGCGACAGAAGCAGCCGCTTCGTTCCCATCGATCGCAACCGCTTTCTTTTCCATATCCTATTCTCCTTTTGACTTATCTTCTGCTTTTCCTTCGACTGTTGCCTTCAATTTATAAATTCCGGCGGTCCTTTCACCTATCGGTGAAGAATATTGAATTTCCATGGAGAGGCATTTTACCGGACAAATCTCCACACAAAGGTTGCAGGTACAACATTTGAGGCGGTCGATCTGCCACTCCCGGCTATCCTTGGCGACGACTATGGCATAAGTCGGGCAGCGCCTGCTGCACAGTCCGCAGAAGATGCATCTGTTGATATCATTGTCGATTCTGCCCCGGGTAATCGGCGTATAAGTCCGTTTCCTCTGCGGATACATGAGTGTGGCAGGTCCGCTGAGCAGGTTCTTGAGCAAGGTCTTCATCATCAGAAATGATCTCATGCTCTTACCTCATCATCTTTCAGTGCAGCTGATGCAAGGGTCAAGGGTGAGGATGATATTCGGCACGTCGGCAACCTCCGATCCTTTCAACACTTTGATCATCGCTGGAATATTGCTGAAGGTGGGCACTCTCACCCGGAACCTCTGGAGAAATCTCGAACCGTTCCCCTTGACATAATGGATCACTTCCCCCCGGGGCTGCTCGATGCGGGAAAAATACTCCCCGTCGGGCGCACCCTTCAACTTTTGATCGATCTCCCCGTCAGGGATCTTTCCCGCAGCCTGACGGATCAAATCGATGGAGTGAAAGATCTCGCGAACTCTCACCAGGCAGCGGGCATAACAGTCTCCGGAGGTCTCCACCATCGGCTCGACATCCAGATACTTGTATGCGGCATACCCGAGATTCCGCATGTCAAGGGCCAATCCGCTTGCCCGGGCCATGGGTCCGACACACCCAAGCGTATAGGCATCCTGCCGGGATATATAACCCACACCGACCAACCGATGCTTGATGGAGTAATCATCGACAAAGACGGAGTAGAGTTCGTCCAGATTCGCTTTCAGGATCGTCAGCCTGTTTACTATCCCTTTCAAGGTCTCGTTTTCGATATCGCGTTTCACTCCTCCTATCTTGCACACTCCCAGGATGACTCTGGCACCCGTGGTTTCTTCAAAGATGTCGAGAATCACTTCTCTAAGCCGCATGGACTGCATAAAAAGGCTCTCGAACCCGAAGGCATCGGCAGCCATGCCGAGCCAGAAGATATGGCTGTGGATCCGTGACAACTCCGCCCATATCGTTCTCAGGTAGAGAGCACGCTCCGGCACTTCGACACCCATGATCGTTTCCACGGACTGGCAATATCCCATGGAGTGCATAAAGCTGCAAAGGCCGCAGATTCTGTCGGTAACGTGGACAAAGTCGATGAAGTCCCTCTTTTCGATCAGCCTTTCCAGGCCCCGGTGGACGTAGCTGATCGAGGGAACGGCATCTACGACCTTTTCGTCTTCCGTCACTAGATCGAAATGGATAGGCTCAGGAAGAACGGGGTGTTGCGGACCAAATGGGACGATATTTATACGAGCCATGGGGATACTCCTTATTCCTCAGGATTCCTTCTGCTTCTTCACATTATCTTCGGGCTGAGGCACAGCATCCGGCTTCCGCTTCGGAGGTTGCGGAAGCTTGACGTTATCCGTGCTGAAAGGCGTCTTGATTGCAGTCCGATAAAGTGTGCCACGATAATCGATGTTGATATTCCTGATGACGATGCCGAAAAGGTCATGGATTTCGTTTTCATAAAGAAAGGCGTTCGAATAGACCGCGCTGATGCTCGGAACCTCTTCTTCCGGCGCTACCGTAATCCGGAGGTTTCTGAAGCGATAGTTCTTGTCAAAGGAATAGTTAAGTTCATAAGTGCTCTCGAGAGTCGTGCAGCCGATCTGTACAAGCCGGTATCCTTCTGCAAAAAGCCAGGCAACAATTCCCACCAGATCGTTCTTTCCTATCGGTATAATTTCCTGGGGTTCGCTCATTTTTAATTCAGCCTCTCACTTTATTCTGTTGCAAATATTTGTCTTCCAGGATTTCACAGGCTTGGATCACTCCATCGATGATCGCTTCCGGCCGGGCCGCGCACCCGGGAACATACACATCCACCGGCAGAACCTTGTCCACGCCTCCCATAACATTATAGCAGTCCTGAAAGACGCAACCGGAGGTCGCACAAATGCCGACTGCGACGACAACCTTCGGATTCGGCATCTGCTCGTAGAGATTTTTCAGAACCTGCACGCTTTTTTCATTGACCGATCCGGTAACCAGGAGGATGTCGGCATGCTTGGGATTGCCGGTGTTTATGATCCCGAACCGTTCGATGTCATACAGTGGGGTCAGGCTGACAATGACCTCGGTATCGCATCCGTTGCAACTGGTTGCATTGTAATGGAGAACCCACGGCGAGCGCTTGAACCATCCCATTTTCTTTCCTCCCCCTTCTCATTTGATCAGACTGAGGACGATAATATTGGAGACCCCGGACACGGCCGTGAAGATCCATGAGCTTGCAAACACTAGCTGCCACTTGAACCTGGAGTAATTCATATCAATAAGGATCTCAAAAAGATAAGTTGCCACCGATGCACCCAGGGCAAGCCAGGGGTTGAATCCGAAGAACAGATAGACCATCCCCAGGAGAAGGACATTCTCATACCAGTGTGTGATTTCGATGAGCGCCAGGGTGGGACCGGAAAACTCCGTCGTGATTCCGCGGACGATCTCCTGATGGGTGTGATGGGACAGAGAAAGGTCGAAGGGAGATTTCCGGAATTTGATCGTGAGAATATACAGAAAGCCGGCAAAAACCCCGGGGAGATAGAGTATCAAGGGCTTCTGATACTGCACGATCTCCGCCACCTTGAAGCTTCCCGTCACCTGGTACATGCCGACGGCTACAAGAATGACCATCGGCTCGTAGGCAACCATTTGGATCAGTTCGCGCTCGGCACCCACGTGACTATAGGGGGAACCGACAGCAAATCCCCCCAGGACAAAGAATGTCCCTGCCAGGGCCAGGCTGAAGACGGTCAACAGGAGATCAGCCCCTGCGAAGAAGAGGGCACCGGAAAACAGGGTGAACAGAAAAAACAGAACGATGCTGAAATTCTGGAACTTGTTGACGACGATTCGCTCTTTTTGAAAAAGTTTCATAACGTCGAAAAAAGGCTGTCTCAACGGCGGGCCGTATCTGCCCTGCAGCCGCGCGCTCAGTTTCCGGTCCACACCGGCCAGGAAGCCTCCGACAATCGGAACGAGTACGAGAAAAGCCAGCATCCTCTCCGGTATGCTCAAAGATAAGTAAACCTCATAGATTCCATTCATAGAAACGCCACCCCGAACATAATGCAAAGCAGGGTTAAGGAAACCAGAACTCCGGCAGCGAACAGGCGATCTTCGCCGAAATACTTTTCCAGGTAGTAGTTTTTCATTTTGATCGCCTGGGTGGAGGCCATGGCCCCCTCGAAGGTATCGTCGCCGATGTTGGCTCCACCTAGATAGATTCCCACTCGCTTGTATTTTTTGTTGACCGCCGCGTAGAAGATTCCCAGGGGAAGCAGGACAAGAAGACCGGCCATCATAACGAAGGTGATCAGGACGTTAAAGCGGTCCGGCCCGGGAACGGGGCCGAAGACCTCTGTGAGATAGGGATTGATGACGCCTGAGGCGATCAGCGGAAAAGCCAGGCAGACCGCCACCGTGGATGCCGCCAGAATATACAGTGTAAACCACTCCCAGTGACTCACACGATGCTCCACGATCTCAGTCGCACCGTGGCGGATGGACATGATTTTACCCATCCACTTTGTCCAGAAA
>MVQR01000079.1 GCA_002067815.1 Syntrophus sp. PtaB.Bin001
TATCAACATCCTCAATGTCAATACCCTGGATGTGCGGACGCTTTACGAAAGCACTGACCGCTGTATGAGTCCCGCCTGGTCACCGCGTCTGAAATAGATTGCGAAAAGTGCTGAAATGGCTGTGGAAGCCAAACAACATAACAAACTTGAATTGTTTGGGGATTGAAAAAAATTGGAATTTAGGGTTGACCTTTTTTAAAAGACTGTGGTTTAAATTCCAGCTGTTGTTTGTTTCCCGGCATGCCGGGAACATATTTCATTGGAAGGAATTTTGATCAATAGGTTGCGACGTCAAGAGAAAGGAGAGTTGCAGGCGGATGAAGAGTAAATTGAGGATGCTGGGAGTGTTGATCTGTGTTCTATGTTTAACCTCTGTTTTTGTGACAGGCTGTGCCAAAAAACAGGTTTTGCCGGATGATGCCGGAAAGCAGGCCGGTGTCGAGGCTGCCAAGACGGGTCCCTCCGCGGAAGAACTTGCAGCCAGAGAAAAGGCACTTAAGGAACAGGCCGAAAGAGATCGTCTGGTGAAGGAACAGGCAGCCGCGGCCGCCGCAATGGCCGCTGAAGAAGCCGCTGCAAAAGATAGTGCCGCTCTGGAAAATATTTATTTCGACTTCGATCAATTCAGCCTGACCAAGGAGGCGAGGGAAATCCTTCAGAAACATGGAGCCTGGTTATCAGCCCATCCCGGTTATACGCTGGTAATCGAAGGCCATTGCGATGACAGAGGAACGACGGAATACAATCTTGCTTTGGGCGAACGGCGTGCCGCGGAAACAATGAAATTTCTTGTCGCGCTGGGTGTCGACAAATCCAGGATGAAGACCATCAGTTACGGGGAAGAAAAGCCTCTGGATCCTGCAGAAACTGAAGAAGCCTGGGCCAAAAACAGAAGAGCGCAATTTGTCGTCAATCCGAAAAAGTAAGATGCGGAGGGAAGTCTTTTGAAAACCTTTGGATTATTCGCCATGGCCGCTTGCCTGATGCTTTTTTCGGGGTGTGCCACGACAAAAGATTTGGACAGGGCATCTGGCGATCTGAACAGGAAGATCGAGATCGTCAATCAAAAATTGACCGCCACCGATTCAAACATTCAGACCTTGAAAAAAGAAGTCGGCGCCAATGTGGATGGTTTACGAAAAAGTCAGGCCAATACGGGCGCTGATCTGACCGAGCTTCGGGAGCAGGTCCAACAACTGCAGGGTCAGGTCGATGCATTGCGCAAGGAAATCGGAGGGGCGGGGCGAGCCGGTCATGACGATACCAAGGAAAAGCTTGAACAACTCGCTTCGAAAGTCAACTTCCTGGAAACCTATCTCGCGATAGGGGAGAAAAACGGGCATACCTCCAGCGGTAATGGGAGCAAGGCGAAAGAACCGGCAAAGGGAAAAACAGCCAGGGACGATCAGTATGCAACGGCTTATGCTTATTACAAGGAAGGAAAATATGAAAAGGCGAGGAATGAATTCCAGAATTTTCTGAAGGCCTATCCTAAAACCAGCTATTCCGATAATGCCCAGTTCTGGATCGGCGAAAGCTACTATCTGGAAAAAAAGTACGAGAAGGCCATCCTGGAGTACGAAAAGGTAATCAAGAGTTATCCCAACGGCAATAAAACCGCCCAGTCGCTTTTCAGGCAGGGCTCCTGCTTTTTGGCGCTCGGCGACAAGGCCAGTGCCCGGCTGATTTTCCAACAGGTCATCAAGGACTATCCCAACACGAGCCAGGCCAGAAGCGCCCGCTCTAAACTTCTGGAGCTCAAATAAACGTCAAATAATACTATAAGATTAAAGAAGGTGTGACAGGTCCAGAGAAACAAGATCGGTCACACCTTTTCTATTTCGTTATTCTTTGTTGAGAATCAGAGGTTCAACCCCCGGCGGGATTTTGAGAGAGAAAAGATCCTCAGCGATTTCCTGAGGGAACTGGAGATCAGTATAATTGAGATTGAAGATGACGGGATCGGACTGACCAGTAGCAACGGAAATCTTCGCTGGAAAGTCGACTGCTTCCTTGAGATATCCATAAGCTTCGAATTGCGCCGTGTAAAGAATAGACCCATCCCTGTCCCAGAGAGTTGCTCTGACTAGTTGATCCGATCCCGGCTTCAACCAAAGGGCCTGGCGTTTCTGCTTCCCTTTGTATGCTTCCAGCCGGTAAAATTCTTTGTCCGGGAAGCCCCTCAGGATGACGTCCTCATCCTTAATGAGCGGAACGGTTCCCCTGAGCAGAGAAAACATGTCTGCAAGCTGAAAACGGGATGAAATGAAAGGGAGAAAAGCGGCCAGCTCCTTTGGGGATGAGGAGCCCACATAATATTTCCCCTCCTGGGGCAGAAGGACTTTCAGCCGCTCGTTCTCGATAACGAGGTAAAAGTCCGGTGGACCGAATAGGGGAAGAGATTCTACGCGCAAACTATCTGGATATTGCAGCAGAATCGCTGTCTTTAAGGGGTAACGTTCGGATTGCGTGACAATATCAATCCTGGCCACGGCCTTGATGGCCTTGGGCGCTTTTTCTGCGGCGATGAGTTTCTGCCATAGGATTTGGACATCCGGGGATGGGAGTTGAGGGACAGGTGCTGCGGGCGGCATAAAGGCACATCCGGCAAACAGCGCCATTATCAGAAGCTTAAACAGTGAGAAGAGGAAACTCCCTGCCCTTCCATGTCTGCGATTATCGGATCTGAAGGAAAAAACCTTTTGGGACTGCATATTTGTCGCTTTTACCTTGCCTTCTCGATGTCATCTTTGATCCAAAACCGGGATTACCACTGTTTTTGATCGGGAGTCGGAACGATTTGTTGTATTTTTTGTTTCAGTTGCTTGTTTTCAGGTGACAGTTTAAGGGCCTTTTTATATGCTTCCAGCGCTTCGTTGATCTTGCCGGCTTTTTTGTAGGCGTCACCGAGATGCTCGTTGATAGTTGGATCATCTGGAATTCGCGAAACCGCTTCTTTAAGGTACTTGATCGACTGCTCTATCTGATTCCTTTTAAATAATACCCATCCCATGCTGTCCAGGATGTAACCGTTGTCAGGTTTCAGTTTTAACGCCTTACGGATGAGCCTTTCGGCCTCTTCCAGGTGAATGCCCTTTTCCGCGTAACTGTATCCGATAAAGTTCATGGCTTCAGCATGATCCTGATCAATTTTCAATACATGTCTCATCTGCTTGATGCTGTCATCAAACCGATCCATTTTGCTGTAAAGTTCACCCAGCCCGTAATAAAATTCCGTGCTTTGCGGAAAGTGTTTTAAACCCTCATGGAGAAGATTTTCCGCTTCTGCATACTGTTTTTTGTCCGTGTAAAGAGATGCCAGATAGGCGTAGATGTTCGGTGTTTTCTTGCTTTTGGAAAGGGCGTCACGCAAAAGTTCGATAGCCTGGTCGATCTTTCCTTCTTCTTTCAGGAGCATCCCCATCCGGATGCGGGCATTTCCGTACCAGTCCGAATCGGGAGGAATCTTTTCGTAGATTTCCATGGCTTTCTTGTTATCCCCCTTCTCCTCAAAGGCGGAAGCCAGGAAATATGAAACCTTTTGGTCGAAAGGCGCCGGTTTTTGCGCCTTTTGGAATGATTCAATGGCCTGATCGTAGTTGCGTTTCTCGAAATAGAGCAACCCTAGAGTAAAGTGGATTTCCTTATTGGAATCATCGATGGCCAGACTTTCGCGGAACGCATTCTCCGCTGCCTGATAATCGCCCTGCCTGAGATAGAATTCTCCCAGCCTTATCCGAATAGTGGCGTTCTTGGGGTAGCGCTTGATAAAGTCCTGATAGATCTTTACGGCCTGTTCCTTCTTTTTTTGTTTTTCGTAAAACTGGGCAAGATCGGTAAGCGCTGATTCCAGAGAAGGTTTAAGGGAAAGGGCTTTCTGAAAATATCGTTCCGCTTCGTCATAACGCTTTAATTCGATCATGACCTTGGCCATATAGTAGGTTCCCATGATGTTATCGGGATCTTTGGACAAAAGGAGGGTGAACATCTCGGCGGCTTTCTCGTAGCGTCCGTTTTCCGCATAGAGCGTTCCCAGGTAGAGATAGGCTGTCGTATTTTCCGGATCGATTTGAATAAGCTTCCGGAAAGAACGGAGGGCGTTTTTATAGTCTTTCATGTTGACATAGAGATTTCCCAGCATGAGGTGAACTTCCGGATCATCGGGATCATAGATGAGAGACTGTTTACAGAGGTCGACGGCCTTTTTGACGTCTCCTTTTTCAACGTAAAGCGAGGCCAGTTCCTTCATGAGATAAGGAGAAAGGGGGTCATTGCGGAGAGCCGTTTCCAACTCCGTAATGGCCTCGTCCAGTTGACCGTCAAGAGCGGCAAGGACCGCAAGTGTATAATGATATCCGGCGTTGTGGAATGATGAATCTCCGTCCTGGATTCCATTTCCGGATTGCAGGGGAACAAGCGTGCAGCCTACTGCGGCAAGACAGATGAAGCAAATAAACAGTATCTTGGTTATGAGTTTATGCATGATTTATTTAGAAAATTATGTCTCAGCTGAGTAAAGATCAAAGTGTTTGGAGTTTGTAAGCCCGGCGTAATTTCTCATTGCACCATCCTTGATACCGGAACTATTTCAACCCCGCGGGATTTCAATTCCGGAACAACCTTGGCCAGGGCTTCGACGGTATTGGGATAAGGATGACCGATGAGTATCAGGGAGGAATGGCCGCCTCTTTTTGAATTGAGCACTTCAAGCAGAGTTTGGCAGGTCTTTGTATAATCTTGGTCATTATCGATAAAAATCTGCCGGGAGGCAAAAAGAGTCCCGATACTGCGAGACACCTTGCGGGCTTTCGATTGTGGCGTCGTGCGGCTGTCTATAAAGAAAAGCCCGTTTGATTTCAGTTCTTTCATGACAATCGCCAGTTTCTCTCCGTTTTCCGTAAAACGTGATCCCATATGGTTGTTGACGCCGGATATGTAAGGTACGGCCTTCAGGTCCTCTCTGAGAACCTGCCTGATCTCCGTTTCACTCATTGCCGTGAAGAGAGCCCCCGCGCCGGGCTTTTCCTTTGGGTAGGATTGGGGTTCCATCGGCAGATGGAGAAGTATGTCCCTGCCCGCTTGATGTATCATGTTGGCTGCCGCGACGGAATGATGCGTGTGAGGCAGAATGGCGAAGCTGATAGGCGCTTCGATCTTCAGGAGATTTTTTACCGGAGAGATATCTGCGCCGATGTCGTCGATTAGAATCGCAATCCGCAGACCGGAAGTCTGCGCCGGCTGCACAGGCGGCGCTTTTTCCAGGGGAATGACCGATGTTTCCTCTCCGGGAGTCTCCCTGGGCTCAGGTTTCACTTCCTTGCCGCTGATCTGTTCCCGCTCTGTTTGCTGCTTGTTTCTGCTATGTTTCGGAATATGTATTCCCTTTGGGGAAAGTTTCTCTCCTTCATGAGAACGATCGGAATACAGTTCATAAAATATCGCACCGGCTACGATGACCAGCAACAACAGTAAAACCCTTTTAAAAAAAATTATAGGTTTCGCTCCTTTTTTGCGTTTCCGCTGATCTCGTCTGCCGCTTTTTCGCTGCAACCTTATTTCCTAATTTCTACATCTTTTTGGAGTTTTGAAAGATCCCCCAGCTTTTCAGGATATCTAGGGCCGTTCTTAACTGATTGTCCTGCGACACGTCGTCAAAGACCCGCTTCTGCAATTCTGACTGTTTTTTCCCATCTTCCCCGACGGCTTTGATATGGCCTTTGAGATCCCGTTCCCTGATGGTTTCATTCTCCAAACCGTTTTCGTCTGCAGGTTTTACATATTTGACCGATATATCAGGTGTGATTCCTTCTGCCTGGATGGAGCGACCTTTCGGAGTGTAATATTTGGCCGTCGTCAATTTCAATGCGGCACCTTCTTCGAGGGGGATTACGGTTTGTACGGAACCCTTGCCGAAAGTCTGTGTACCGATAATCAGTGCCCGGCCGTTGTCCTGAAGGGCTCCCGAAACAATCTCCGCAGCGCTTGCTGTTCCTTCGTTGACCAGCACGACAATAGGACAGTTTGGTTCGTCTCTGTCGTCTGTCGCAACGGCCTTGCTTTCCACACTCTTGATCCTTCCTTTGGTGGAAACGATCGTGCCTGATTTTAAAAAGGCATCGGAAACCTCGATCGATTGGGCAAGCAGTCCGCCGGGGTTGTTTCTCATGTCCAGAATGAGTCCTTTCAAAGGACGGGCTTTCTTTCCCTTCAGTTCCTGAAGCGCCTTTTTAAGATCATCGGCAGTTCTTTCCTGGAAAGAGGCTATGCGGATGTAACCTATCTGGTCTTCAAGCATTTTGTACTTTATGCTTTTGATCTGAATGATTGCCCGTGCGATTGTGATATCCTTGGGCTTGAGTTGGTTTTCTCTTAAGATGGTGATGGTAACCTTGCTGTCCTTGGGGCCGCGAAGCTTGTTGACGGCTTCCATAATGGTAATGTCCTTTGTCGATTGTCCGTCGATCTTGATGATCTGATCCCCGGCTTTTACGCCGGCCAGAAAGGCGGGCGTGTCTTCGATCGGAGACACGACGGTGAGGACATCTTTGAGAACCGTAATTTCAATGCCGATTCCTCCGAAAGAACCTTTTGTCTCCACTTCGAGTTCCCTGCACATCTCTTCAGTCATGAAGGTGCTGTGCGGGTCAAGGGCTTTCATCATTCCATTGATGGCGCCTTGTATCAGTTTTTTGGAATCGACAGGTTCAACGTAATTACGGTCGATGATATCGAGAACTTCGCTGAAAACCTTGAGTTGCTTGTAAGAGCCGCGATCAAGTGCGGAGACTAGCCTGTTGCCGGATATGCAAAAGACGATCAGGAATGTCAAAAGAAAAACAGTGCCTAGAATTCGTTTGTTAAAAAAACCCTTCATTAAAGCCTCCACAATTGGAATTCATGCATTCCCGGTAGGTGTCCCGATTATTTCAAGGGCTGTTCTTAATCAACCCACCAAATAAAAACGTCCTGATGGTAACAGGACTATTAATAACTCGTTAACGGCACTGTTTAGCAAATACAGGTTGAAAATAACACTTTTTTTATCTAAATTTCCATCAAATTTTCTTTCAAGAAAGCTCACATTTATTGACGAATATTAAATTTCTGTGCTTCCTTTTCCGGAAAGGACGGAAAATCGTGATTCCCGATGCCTGATGCCTGGAAACGTCAA
Source organism: Syntrophus sp. PtaB.Bin001 (assembly GCA_002067815.1). Taxonomy (GTDB): domain Bacteria; phylum Desulfobacterota; class Syntrophia; order Syntrophales; family Syntrophaceae; genus Syntrophus. The sequence continues at coordinate 7,172 of MVQR01000079.1, forward strand.
GTAACAATAAATTGAAAACATATGCGAAGAAGGGATTTGTACCGGATGAGCGACATTGGACCCTCCGTCCCCTTGATTACCCTCCTTACGGACTTCGGCCTTCGTGATGTTTATGCAGGGATCATGAAAGGGGTGATCGCCGGGATTTCCTCTGCCGTGAAGGTTATTGATATAACCCATGAAATTCCACCGCAGGACATCCGGGCTGCGAGTTTTTGCCTGATGGCGGCTTATCCCTACTTTCCGCAAGGAACCATTCATGTTGTCGTTGTGGATCCGGGAGTGGGGACAACAAGACGGGCTGTGGCCGTGGAGTTGGAAGAAGCCGTTCTGGTGGGGCCGGACAACGGCGTTTTTACCGGTATTCTTGAACATAAACGAGTTAAGGCTGCCGTGGAACTGACTTGCACCGAATTCTGGCTGTCAAAAAATCCGGGATACACCTTTCATGGACGGGACATCTTTGCTCCCGTTGCCGCTCATCTGGCGTCGGGGATTTCCCTGTCAATGATGGGCCCACCCATTGACCCGGCCGAGCTAATCCGTTTTGAGATTCCGTCCTGGAAAGAAACAGATGATGGCTTTTTCGGCGTTATCCAGTATATCGACTATTTCGGCAATCTGGTGACGAACATCCCTGGCTGTTGCGTCGAAGGACAGATATGGAGCGTTGAAGTCGCCGATAGAGAAATCCCGGGAGGGAAGACCTATGGCAACGTTGCTTGCGGTTTCCCATCGGCTTTTGTGGGCAGCCATGGATTTGTTGAAATCGGGGTGAACGGTGGAAGTGCAAAGACCATGTTTTCAATGAACGTGGAAGATCATGTGCAGGTTATAATCAAAGAAAGGAAGTCATGAAAAATTATAGAATTATTGTCAGATATCTCAAAAAGACAGATGGTCGCTTCCTGTTTTTGACGACAATATTAATCGGTTCGCTTTTGTTTCTGCTTTCGTTCGGCATGCCGGGCCGGATCGGGGCCGAAGTGGCTTTTCCGGAGAACCCGGAAAAAGAAAGAAAGACGATACGCCTCGATGAATTGGAACAAAGAATTCATGACCTTGTAAACCAAGAACGGAAAAAGCAAGGACTGGATGCCCTGGAGTGGAATTCCAGATTATGCGGTATTGCCCGGATTCACAGCCGGGATATGGCTTCAAGAAACTATTTCAGCCATGAAAGTCCGGAAGGAAAAACGTGTGAATATCGGTATGTACAGCAGGGATTTACCTGCCGGATAGCGACCGGCAGCGGCCGTTATGCCGTTGGAGGCGAGAACATCTTTCTGAATAATTTTTGTCGTTCCGTTACCTACATAAAAAGTGCC
>MVQR01000080.1 GCA_002067815.1 Syntrophus sp. PtaB.Bin001
GTTGCCACCCCTTATTTTATCAGTTTTTATCTTCGGATTTCAGACTCTGATCATTACTTTGATCAGCGTTCTGAGTTGCGTTTTAACCGAAGCCATATCACAGAAGCTTCTTCATCGCCCTATAACCATCAAAGATGGCAGTGCGGTAATCACCGGGCTTCTGCTGGCTTATGTGATCCCACCCGGCGTTCCCTTCTGGATGCCGATCCTGGGTGCGGTTTTTTCGATTTACATCACCAAGCACCTCTTCGGGGGGTTGGGCTTCAATATTTTCAACCCGGCCCTTATCGGACGTGCTTTTCTCGTTGCTACTTTTCCGGTTGCAATGACATCAGCATGGCTGAAGCCCATGCATGATTTCTCTACTTTAAAATACATACAGCCTGGCGTAGATGCGCTTACCACAGGCACTCCTCTTTATGTTCTTAAGCACTATGGTCTGGCTACTCTGATTGAAAGGTTCGGATCCATTTCCGCAATCTATTCTGATTTCTTTCTGGGTTTTCGTCCTGGCTGCATCGGAGAAACTTCAAATCTTCTTATTCTTCTGGGAGGTGCCGTTCTGATCTTTAAACGCTATATCTCCTGGCACATCCCCGTTTCAGTCATTGCTTCCGTCGCTTTCTTCACCTGGATTTTCGGCGGGGAAGGCTACTTTACTGGTGATCCCATCCTGGCAGTGCTATCCGGCGGCATCTTCTTGGGCGCCATTTTCATGGCTACTGATTACGTTACTGCCCCCACTCAAAAAATTTCCCAACTGATATTCGGGTTTGGCGTTGGGGCGATAACCGTTTTAATTCGCCTAAAGGGTGGTTACCCAGAGGGTATTTGTTATGCGATCCTGCTTATGAATACGCTTACGCCGGCTTTAGAATCATGGTTTAAACCCCAGCGTTTTGCTCCAGCGAAAGGTACAGTAAAATGAAAGAAATTATACGGATCACATTTCGCTTAACTCTATCCTGTTTCTTGGCCGCCCTTATCATGGGTGGGGCCTTTGTGTTCACTGATAAAGCAAAGAAGGAGAATGAGCACAAGGAAGTTCAGTCAACGATGATTGGTCTGCTCGGTTACAGCAGTGAGAAGCCTGCTCCCAAAGACTTGAAGCTCTATTCCCTTTACCGCTACATTGTTGAAGAAAACGGAACGACCTATCTTGGATACATGGTCCCCGTCAGCAATTCAGGGAAGGAATCTTATGATTTTCTAAAGCTTTCCCTTGACGGAAAGCTTGTACAACGTCTTCCTCTTAATATCTCTTTGGAAAAGGCGGCCGAGGAAACTGAGCGTAAAAATGCTCTCAAAGAAGCCCTGAAAACTGATAAGGGTTTTTCCTATCAGGATTCAACCGTTGTTGCCCGGGAAGGCGACAAGAAGGTTGCTTACCTCCTTCCCGGTAAGTTCGGTGGCTTCAAGACCTTTATCAAAGTCATAGTTTCTTTGAGTCCGGAATTTGACGTCCGCGGTCTAGAAATTATGGAACATGAAGAAGATCCTGGCTTGGGAGCGGAAATATCTCAGAATTATTTCAAGAATCAGTTTAGAAACAAATCATTTGAACGTCTAAAAGCTTTAAACGTAGTCAAAGAACCTCTACCGGAAGATTACCGCAAGTATTTGGATGCTCCGGATAAATTCAATGGAGAGCAGCTTGATACAATTCTCAAACAGTACCGTGACAAAGATATCTATGCCCTAACGGGAGCAACGATTTCCAGTCGGTCGGTAACCGATGGGGTGAAGACTATGGTCAAGCGGTTTGCCTACCGGATCAAGATTCTGGATGAGGTTATCGCCAGCCAGAAGATACCAGCTTTGATATGATGTAAAGGAGAAGAGCCTTGGCAGCTACAAAAAAAACCAAATCTGAACTTCTTTTTAATGGAATTTTGCTGGAGAATCCGATTTTCCGCTTGGCTTTGTCCATGTGCCCGGCTGTCGGATTGACAACTTCCGTCAAAAACGGATTACTTCTCGGTACGGCCGTCCTTTTCGTGCAAGTTTGCTCCAGCTGTACAATTTCTGCTATCAAAAACTTCATCCACCCTCGTATCCGCATCCCTACTTACACTCTGACTATCGCCACGTGGGTTACGGTTATCGATCTTGTACTTGCTGCTTACGTGCCGGATGCCTACAAGCAGGTGGGGCTCTTTGTAAAACTGATCGTTGCCTTCGCAATTATCACCATGCGCCTTGAAATGTTTGCCTGTAAGAATACCTTTAGCAATTCACTTGTTGATGGTATCGGCATGGGCATCGGATTCATGTTCGGTATGGTGACCATCGGCTTCGTTCGTGAGCTTCTTGGTTCAGGTACACTTCTCGGTTACGATATTCTCGGATTCAAGCCGCTTCTATTCTTCGTTCTGCCAGCAGCCGGATTCTTCTGTGTAGGTATTATGATGGCAATGTTCAACTATATTGAGTTGGTTTTCAATCGCAGCAAGGAGAAGAAATCATGATCAGCTTTATAAAACGCACTTTACAGCTGACTTTGCTGGTGCTTACCTTGTTTGTCTTTCTTCCTGGGTACGGTAATGCACAGAACGCTTTTGTCAAAAAAACGGCTTTCAAAGACAGCAAAACGATAACGGTTGAGTTTGCCGGTGAGGTAGACCAAGATTGGGCAACCAATCCGGCTAACTTCAAAGTTTTTGAAAAACAGAATCCTGATGTCATCCTGCCTGTTGAGAAGGTTTCTCTCAGTCCCGATAAGCGAACTGTTTCCCTTAAGTTCAAGGAAGATTTAAACCAGAAAGAACCTCATGTTGTCAATACAACCCCGATCCGTTCACAGGGTAAGGATATGGGAACTGCCTTGCTGGATGTTAAAAAGTCCTATTTCGGCTTTCTTTTTTCTATCCTGATCGGGGCTATGCTTATAAATAACTACGTTTTTACCAAATATCTCGGTCTTTGTGTCTTTATCGGCACATCCAAGAAAAAGGACACTGCTGTTGGTATGGGCGTAACCTTTACAATAGTAATGATTGTCAGTGCCATGATCTCTTGGTTCATGTACCAATTCATCCTTAAACCTTTCCGTCTCGACTTTTTGCAGGTCGTCGTTTTTATCGGTTTGGTGTCGCTTACGGTGCAGGCTGTCGATACAATTCTCCGTAAAGTTAACCCGGCTCTTTTTAAGGCCTTCGGTGTGTACCTTGTCTTGGTTATCGCCAACTGCGTTATTTTGGCAGTTCCCTTGACCCTGGCAAGCAATGAATATAACGCCTTTGAAAGTTTTATGTTGGCTTTAGGCGCTGGCGGCGGTTTCTTGTTAGCACTATTCCTCATGTCTTCCTCAAGAGAGCGTCTTGAATTGGCGAATGTTCCTCCTACGTTTCGTGGGCTGCCCATTGCGTTCGTCGCAACGGGACTTTTTGCTCTGGCTTTCATGGGCTTTTCTGGAATGTCGATTTTTTAATTAAATCTTTTTTAGAGGTATGTCATGGATCCAGTATTGATTAATTTAGCGCTGGGAGGAATAGCTTTCCTGGTTTGTATCGGACTTGTTTTCGGCATTGGTCTTGCTCTTGCTGCTCAGAAATTCGCAGTTGAAGCAAACCCCAAAGTTGAAGAAGTCTTAGAAGTCTTGGCCGGTGCGCAGTGTGGCGGTTGCGGTTACGCTGGTTGTGAAGGATACGCTGAGGCGGTAGTTAATGATCCGGATGTACCTACAAATCTTTGTTTTCCTGGAAAAGCAGCCGTCGCAGAAGCTGTTGCCGAAATTACCGGAAAGAAAGTAGCTGGAGCTGAAAATAGTGTCGCATCTGTAAGATGTTCCCGTATCGAAGGAGAAGTAGGGCAGAAATATAAGTATGTCGGTAATGAGACTTGTGCTGGAGCAAGTTTGGCGTTTGGTGGTCCACAGGAATGCAGTTATGCTTGCATTGGTCTGGGTGATTGTGCTTCGGCATGCCCGTTCGGAGCCATCAGCATGAAAAATTCTTTCCCTATTATTGATCCCGAGAAGTGCGTTGGTTGTGGAGCGTGTGCAAAAGCTTGCCCCAAAAAAGTAATCGAAGTAATTCCATTGAAAGCACGTGTCTGGGTTCCTTGCAGCACGCATGATCCTGGCAAGATAGTTAGAAGCATCTGTAAAGTGGGCTGCATTACGTGTAAGATTTGTGTAAAGTCTTGTCCCGCAGGTGCTGTTAAAGTTGAAAATGATTTGGTTTATATCGACCATGAAAAATGCGTCGCTTTTGGAGCAGAATGTAATGAAGTATGTGTTGAAAAATGTCCGCGAAAGATATTTAGGAAATTCGATATAAAAGCTGAGAATGTTGGAAAGGCGGCAGCAGCTTAAGTCTGCTGACCTGTAAGCTTATAGACAAAAAGAGGGTCCAGTTAATTAATAACTGAACCCTCTTTTTTTACTTAGTGAATTCTTTTTAACTTTTATTCTGTAACGTCATCCAGGTGCGTTCCCAGATTAATGAAATCCGAGCGGTCAAACCCCACCGATATGAAGAAAGACATCATATCCACGGCATCCCATCTTATGGCTGTATAGATGTCGCTTATTCCCTTTTCTCTGAAATATTGGAATATTTTTTCAACAAGAGCTTTTCCAATTCCTGTTCCCATAAAATTAGGATGCGCTTCAAGTGCTATTATCCACCCGCTCTTCTCTAAACCAAAACTCGGTCCCTTAATCTCGCCAACGATAAATCCAGCTACTTTTCCATCTTTCAGAGCCACATATCCAACAACATCCTGTTTTCGAAGATGAAGCTCGATACTATTCATCCAGGACTCAGAAATTTTGCCTTTCATTATAGCGCGATGAATGGCTATAATTCCCGGGCAATACTCAAGGTCAATCTCTTTTATTTCTATTTCATCTGCCATTATGCAACTCATCATCAATCAATCCGTATAATTTTTAAATGTTTTCCTATCCAATCCGGAGGCAAGTAAACCCGGCCACTATTACCACTTTGCTTAACTTCCTTGGAAATCATTTCTTCCCCATATACTTCAAATTTAACTTTCTGAAAAATATTACTGTCTGGCATTTTTTCCACATTCTCATCCATAGGATGATCTCCCGTTTTCGTTGACGGTGCTTCGGAAAAGATCTCAGATGACTTATCAGACGATTTTTTGGATGGCGAATGTTCCGATATTAAATTCTTTTTTTCTTGTTCTCGCGTTCCCATAATCTCTATTCCTGATTATTCTAACCTATCCAGTTAGTCTTGATGTGGCTATAATGTAACTGCCATTTTGTCAAGAAATATCTTTCTGCCAGGTTGAACCATATAAATCACTTGATTTTCCTTATCCTTCACCAGCCAGTATATTTTTCAGTTTAGACAGATTGGTACATTCTGCCAAGATGTTTAAAAACCCTCTGAAAATCTTTAGAATTGTCAGAGGGTTTCTGTATTTTACTCAGCGCTTTTCTTAACATCGACTTTTTTTAGGTCATTCCGTAACCACCATCGACTCTAAGCAGCTGACCGGTTATATATTTCGAGTCATCGCACCCGAAGAAAACAAATGCAGGCGCAACTTCCGACGGCTCAGCATAGCGATTCAGCAAAATACGCCGCATATAAATTTCCTTCAATTTCTCATCAGTGGTAATTTTTTCCGTCATATCCGTGGTTACAATACCCAGTGAAATCACGTTGGCTGTAACATTATATCGCGCAAGCTCCCGAGCTGCGGACATTGTGAAGGAAAGAATGCCGCCTTTTGCCGAAGCATAATTAATCTGTCCTGTCGTTCCCACTAGCCCTGCCACGGAGGTAACATTAATAATTTTTCCATAATTCTGTTCCATAAAATATTTTGCTGCCGCCTGAACACAAAGAAAGGGGCCTTTCATGTGGATGTTTACTACCGCATCCCATTGTTCTTCCGTCATCTTATGAAGCATAGCCGGTTTCGTTGCCCCGGCGTTGTTTACAAGAACATCAATCCTTCCGAAATTATCTACAGCGGTCTGAATGGTTTTCTCGGCCTCAGCCTTAACCTCAACGCGTCCCTGAACGGCTACGGCCCTTTTACCCATTTTTTCGATCATGGCAACCACTTCATTAGCAGCGGCATGATTACCCGCATAATTCACAACCACATCGGCGCCTTCCTCAGCATATGCCAGGCATATGGCTCGACCGACTCCTCTTCCGCCACCGGTTACCACGGCTACTTTACCATCTAATTTTCCCATCTCTAAATCCCCCTGTCGTTATTATTGTTGATATTAACCTTGACCTCTAGATGTAGTACTTTTTCTTTGGATTATCTTGTGAATTTCTTGATTTGATCTTTTCCCGGGGCGCATTTGTAATGCACCTTGAGCTTACAATCCTTGAACCATGCAAATTTGCGAGATAGCAACTTGCCCATTTTTTGTCAAGTCAATTCTATTACCTTGAATATCGGTAATTCTCTTTTAAATACGCCGATGAAATCACTTTTTTACGGATTTTTCAATCAGCCAATACTGTCTTTTCCAATTCGGCAATCAGTTTTTTTATCTCTGCCGTTTTCATTTCCACGTTAACTTTACCTCCGCCGGGATGCGGAAAAACCAGGTTGGCGCCGTTTTTGTTTTTCTCAATCTGCCATTTTATTTCTTCAGGAAATTTCACTTTTTCGGAAAGCCAGTCTGTTGAATTAAATTCTGCGATTTGAATCAGGACGCCAAAGGCATGGCGGGGATGGATGAAAATTTCTTTCCAGAGGGCCCCGTAATACTCATTGTGGCCGAAAAATGGGATGCCTTTCTCTTTAAGATGTTTCATGGCCTGGTTGAGATCCGGTGTTTGGAGGGTAATATGGTGAACACCTCCTTCTTTTGTTCTCAGAAAACCATCGAGATAGCTTCCTTTCCCCGTAGGGGAAATAATCTCCAAACGTGACAAATCGCCCAACGAAAATATCTGCCAGAAATATTTCATTTGGGGGGCTCCCATTGACCCGACACATGTAACAGCCCCTAAAATGTCACGGAAAAAATGTTCTGCCTTTTTCTGATCCCTTACCGCAAGAGATACATGGTCGATTCGCGAAATCAAAATACATCCTCCCCTTTTTCCACTATTGTAATCTGGCAAATAATATTTATGGTTTGACCAGCAACTGCCAAAAGTAAAAAGAGGGCTAACCGATAAATCAGCTAACCCCCTTTATTATTATGGTGCCGAAGGCCGGACTTGAACCGGCACGGTCATGAACCACTACCCCCTCAAGATAGCGTGTCTACCAGGTTCCACCACTTCGGCATTATATTTACGTTCTCCAATTATTACCGTCACTCTTATCATGCCGTATTAATTGTAAAGAAATCGCGGTTGACGGGTAAACTACCTCACCCCTGATTATTTTGTCAATATGAAAAGACAACACTCATGTATAATAAAAGCAAATACTCTCACTTCACCGGTGCTGTTTGCGGGGTGGAAACCGGAGGTGGAGCATTATTGACCGGCAACGGGACCGTCGTCTGCTTTTCGGCAATGGGACGGGAAGCCCCTTCCATGATGGAAGAGCTCTTTCTTATCGCCGTATAAGACAGGAAAAGAGATGTCAGCATGAAAATTATAGCTACGGCAGTCGTCATTTTACCGAGAAAAGTTCCCGCGCCACTGCTGCCGAAGACAGTCTGACTGGAGCCGCCGAATGCCGCTCCCATATTGGCACCCTTGCCGGCCTGAAGAAGCACGACAACCACTAGAACAATACAGGAAAGAATATGTAAAACATTAACCAGGATATGCACAGTTCAGCCTCTTTAACTATTTATTTATCCTTTTAATCGTAAAGGATTATTTTCACGAAGGAATCAACATTCAGGCTCGCACCGCCGACAAGCGCCCCGTTTATATCCGACTGGAGCATAAGTGAAGAAATGTTGCCCGGATTCACACTGCCCCCGTATAGAATGACCCGCTCGGCCGCAAAATCCGCCCCACAGATACGACCAACAGTCGAACGTATGAATGCATGAGCTTCCTGAGCCTGCTCCGGCGTTGCCGTTTTACCGGTACCTATAGCCCATACCGGTTCATAGGCAATAACCAGGTGCCGTATATCATTGACGTCAAGAGAATTCAATCCTTCTTTTAATTGCTTTTCAAGCACTTCAAAGGTTTTACCGGATTCTCTTTCAGCAAGTGTTTCTCCGATGCAAAAAATAGGCTTTAATCCGCTTCCACAGGCTGCTATGATTTTTTTGTTGATGACTGCGTCAGTTTCTCCGAAGAGGGTGCGTCGCTCGGAATGCCCGATGATGACATATTCGCAACCGGCATCGCAAAGCATGGCAGCAGACACTTCGCCGGTATAGGCGCCTTCCTTTGCCTCATGGAGATTTTGAGCGCCGAGACGGATGGACGTACCCTTAAGCAGTTCCGAAACAGGGTATAGGCTGGGAAAGGTGGGGGCGATCAAGACGTCCCGCTCCAAAGATACAGGCAACTCTTTCTTGAGCTGAGTTACAAATTCAACAGATTCCCTCACTGTTTTATACATT
>MVQR01000081.1 GCA_002067815.1 Syntrophus sp. PtaB.Bin001
CCGACGAAAATCACATAACCGCCGGACTTGTCGGTTTTTCTCTCTCCGTCGGCATTCTTTTCGGCGGCAGTAGTCTCTTCCTCATTCAACCCGGGAAAAGATGCTTCTGGAGTCAGGAAGCCCCGATAGACTTCAAAGGTGTCGGCGCCCTGAGTATTGGCGATCTGACGCCAGGCAACCTGAGTCCGCCTGGCTGCAGCCGGCATATCCAGGTCCCATCCGTACAGTTCTCCGATCATGGCGGGATCGCTGTCCGCCAGAATCACCCCTTTCGTGTCGGCAATGATGATATAGTCAACGCCCGGCTGCCGCGCCGTTTCAATGAGAAGTTTCCTAAGTTGAAAACTTCCCCATTCCAGACCGGCTCCGGTCCGGGCACCCGCCTCGAAGGAACGGATAAGCGCCTCTCCTTTTTCGATCAGCAGGCGAGAGCTGAGTTCTCTTTCCTTATGGATATTGCCCAGGGTAAGGTAGCCGAAAATTGGGATAAGCACGAGAAGCGCTCCCAGAATCACCCATGGAGGGATCATTACCCAGAAATTCCTTAAAGACTGCTTCTTTCCTTCCATTTTCATAAACTGCCTATCCCTCGAGTTTATCCAGGTTTCATCCGCTATTGGATATTCGGTGACCAACTGGATACCACAATTGGATACTTATTATCCATCTTTTCTCGTCTCACCCGCAAAAGAACGGACGACTCCTCATTAAATATTTTGCGATTACAGGATGTTGCGCAATTGTTGCCTGCCTGGCACGGCTGTTGCGCTATGAATAATAAAAATAATCTCGGAAAGGAGAAGTAACCATGAAGAAAGCATTTACGGTTATGGCCGTGTTGCTCCTCGTCGCGGCGGTAGCTGTTCCCTCATTTGCTTATCGGGGATGGAGAGGCCATGGAGATGCTCCCTGCAGGGACATTGCCAACGTCCCGGGACTTAACCTGACGGCTGATCAGAAAACGAAGCTGACCGATATGCGGAAGGCCCATTTGAAGGAAATCAAACCCCTTCAGGACAAGATGTTCATCCGGCAGGGCGATTTGAGACTGCTCTGGCAGGAAAAAAACCTAGATCAGGCCAAGATCACGGCCCTGGATAAGGAAATCCGAGCCATCAGGGATCAGATCCATGACAAGAGGACCAGTTATCAATGGGCGGTATACAAACTGTTGACTCCGGAACAGAGGGAAAAGCTCGGGAACTTCGGTCCCGGAGGGTATTGCTTCGGTCAGGGGATGGGGCATAAAAGAGGTCCCGGCCCCGGTTATGGTCCCGGCATGATGGGTCCGGGGAGCCGTCAGTGGACGGAACCGGCGCCTAATAGCGCTTTACCACAATAAAAAATCAACAAAGAATCCTTCAAGGCAGGGATTGTTCCGGAGCTAAGCATCACCGGACGATCCCTCCTTCCCTCCCATGTTAACTTTAAATCTGCATTTGCCAGCCTTCATTTATAAAGCCGTCCGATCGTTTCAACAAATCAAGCCCTTCAGTCCGTCTCCGGCCATCACCAGTGTTAAATTTTTCATATTTTATGCGGTCGGGGAGTCGCCAACCACGAAATTTATCGGATAAACTCTTGCTTTGGCATCATTTATGATTGTTTCTATTGAAGATTCAGATTTCGGCGAGGTGCAAACGGCGATGCGCCAGATGGAAAAACTGCTGGATACAATCAAACACAATGAAGAAACGGCAAGAAAATTCTTCGAAGTGGAAATGAGTGTGCTCTCCACTCTGAATTTTGAAGATTTCTTTGAGAAACTTCTGGGGCGGATCAAGGAAAAATTCGACATCCCTTATGTATGGATCTCCATGATCTCTTCCAGTAGGGCCTACCGGCTGATGAAGAGCTTTGTCTCCGCAGAACTGCTCCAGTCCTGTCTTACGGTGATCGATAAGGAAGACTTTCTGGATCTTCTCGGTTACAAGATGCGTCCCCATCTGGTAAATGAAAGGCTGGACAGGTTCCGGGCGCTGTTTCCCGATTATCGGAACTATCGTTTCCGATCGCTGGCCATCGTTCCCATTTATCTCGACGGTCAAATTGTCGGCAGCCTCAATCACGCCGATGACGATAGGGAGCGCTTTCTACCCGGGGATGATACAGTTTTGCTGGAACAGCTCGGTGTTGTGGTCAGCATCTGCCTTTCTAATGTAGCCGCCCATGAGGAGCTTAAAAGCCTGGCCTTTTGCGATCCCCTGACCGGTTTTCTCAACCGGCGGGCAATGGACAGCGCTCTGCAGTATGAAATAAGCCGGTCGCAGCGCTATAAGGCACCCCTTTCCCTGGCCTTTATTGATTTGAATGATTTCAAAAAGATAAACGATTGCTACGGGCATGACCGGGGGGACGAGGTACTCTGTCATATGGCCCGTTGTCTGCGTGAAATAAGCCGGGAGAATGACATTCTGTCCCGTTTTGCCGGTGATGAATTCGTTATCATCTTGCCCGGTACAGGCACTCTTGAGGCTGAGGCCTATATGTCGCGGGTCGCCATCCGTCTGCGGGAGCGTCCTCTGCACTTTACTGAAGGGACTATCGAAATTTCCATGAGTTACGGAATCGCGACATGGCACATGGGCGATACGGCCGACCAGCTTCTGAAAAAGGCTGATGAAAAGCTTTATCTAGCCAAGGCGCATAAGAACGAGCGCTGAAAACTTGTTAACTTAAATCATCGCGAATCGTTTCCCGTAGATCCGCATCCGTCAGATCAGCCCCGTTGAGATTCGCCTGCCGTAGGTCCGCCCCCCTAAGATCGCTTTCCTGAAGATTTGCCCCGCTCAGGTTCGCCTTTGTAAGAACAGCCTTTCGGAGATCGGCATTTCTCAGATCAGCGCCGCTCAAATTGGCGCCGATTAAATAAGTCTCTCGAAGATAGGTCCCGATTAGTATCGCTTCACTAAGATCCGTCCCGCTGAGATTTGCTTCGCTGAGGTCTGCAGATCGCACAATCGCTCCACTCAGGTCTGCAGCGGTGAGATCCGCCCTGCACAGGTTCGCTCCCGTCATATCCGCCTCGCTGAGCGTAGCTCTGCCAAGGTCCGTCCTCTCTAAATTTGTTTTGCTGAGGTCCGCCCTTCGGAGATCTGCATGACGTAAACTCCCGTCGCTCAAATCCGCGCCGCTGAGATCCGCATCATCGAGGTGCGATTCACTGAGGTTCGCCCTGGTCAAAATTGCCTGACTGAGGTTTGCTTCGACAAGATCCGCTCTTTGGAGGTTTACCCCGTGTAGATTCGCCTTTTCGAGGTTTGCCTCGCTGAGGTCGGCCTCTCGAAGATCCGCCGTGCCGAGGTCCGCTCCACCCAGGTCGGCCAGCCGAAGGTCAGGAAGCTGTGAGGGGTTCCGGGATCGCCAGGAGTTCCAGGCTTCTACGCCTTCTTTCAGAATTTCGAGATGTGTTTTGTTTTCCATACAACGCTCCGCAAAGGGTGACTCTTGTTTAAAGTTCGACCTGAGCGCCCAGTTCGACCACCCTGTTGACCGGTAAGTTGAAGTAGGCCGCGGGGGTTCCGGCGTTGCGGGACATAAAGGCGAACAAAGATTTCCGCCAGCGCCGCATTTTCGCTTGGCCGGTGGTGAGCAGTGATTCTCTGCCCAGATAGAAGGTCGTCGTCATGGGGTCCGTCACCAGCCCATAGACCGAGGCGATCTTCAGGATTACCGGCACATCCGGTCTTTGCATAAATCCGTTCAGTGCTTCGATACGATAAAATCCCTGGCCCAGCTCCTGAACCGTGACCCTTTCCTTGGCGGGAACAGTTGGCACGTCAACGGAGCGGATGGTGAGCAGCAGCACCTTTTCATGAAGCATATGGTTATGTTTCACGTGGTGAAGAAGCGTCGGCGGTATACCGGTCGGCGACAGGGTCATGAAAACAGCAGTTCCCGGCACCCGGGGAAGTTTATCATCCGCTAGTTCTTCCAGAAAAAGCTCTACGGGCAGCCGCTCGGCCTGAAGTTTACGGTTTAGTTCTTCCCGTCCCCTTCGCCAAGTGGTCATCACGATGGTGATAATCAATGCAGCCAGCAGTGTGAACCATCCTCCATCGACAATTTTCAGGAAATTGGCCCCCAGAAACGAAAGGTCGAACATCAGAAATACTGATACCAGGGGAACTGCTTTCCAGAGTGGCCATTTCTGTCTGTTGATCAAGACCAGGAAGTAAAGAATAGAAGATATCGCCATCGTGCCCGTCACGGAAAGACCGTAGGCGCCCGCCAAACCGCTGGATTTGCCGAAACCGATGACTACGCCGATGCAGGCGATCATCAGAGCGTTGTTGACAAAGGGGATATATATCTGTCCCATAATTTCGCTGGATGTGTGCACAATCCGGATGCGAGGGAAGAAGCCCAACTGAACGCCCTGCTGCGTGATGGAAAAAACTCCGGAGATAAGGGCCTGTGAAGCGATGATCGCAGCGATTGTGGCAAGACATACCATCGGGTAGAGCAGTGGTTCTGGAACGACGCCGTAGAAAGGATTAACTCTCATTTCCGGATGATGGAGTAGGAGTGCTCCCTGTCCGAAATAATTCATCAGCAGGGCGGGATAGGCTATTGCCAGCCAGGAAAAACGGATGGCATTGCGTCCGAAGTGCCCAAGATCGGCATAAAGGGCTTCACTGCCGGTAATACAGAGGACCACGGAACCAAGCACCACAATACTATGGAACCTGTTGCGGGAAAAAAAATCAAAGGCGTGAAGGGGGTTGACGGCATTCAACACTTGCGGCTCTTTGATGATCTGGGAGATGCCGAGGGCGCTGATTGAGGCAAACCACAGCAGCATTATCGGACCGAAAATTTTACCGATATCCGCCGTACCTCGGCGCTGAACAAGGAAAAGAGAAAAGAGAATGAAGCAAGTCAGGGGCACGATCACCGGGGTTGCCGCCTGTGTGGCCACTTCCAGCCCTTCAACAGCGGAGAGAACGGAGATGGCCGGGGTAATGATACCTTCGCCGCAGAGAAGTCCCGCCCCCATTATTCCGGCCAGTATTGCGATGGAACGGTGCCGGGGTGAAATTTTTCTCGACGATCTGGGAATCAGGCCCAGCAGGGCGAAGATCCCGCCTTCTCCCCGGTTGTCCGCCCGCAGAATAAAGACCACGTACTTGATGCAGATCACCATGGTCATCGACCAGAAAATCAATGAAAGGGTTCCCAGAAGGTTGGCGCTGGTAAGGGCGATCGCATGCTTTCCATAAAAGCACTCACGGATCGTATAGAGCGGACTGGTACCCAGGTCGCCGAAGACGACGCCCAAGGCGCCCAAAGCGAGAAAAAGAAATTTCCCATCCAGATGATTCTGGGAATTTGCTTGACCATGGCCGTTCTGAAGGGCTGTTGAACGGTCTGAGTCCGGCTGTCGGTTCAAATGTTGAAAACCCCTCTCGAAATCCATAGAGAATTGGAGGAGCGGCCGGGTAATTCCGGGAAAATCTCCTCAACGAAGCCTGCGAGGTTAGCTGACGGGCTCGGGCCGAAGAGGATGCCCTACGCCGCACGGCGATGCGCCCCAGGATAATGGTTCCCCCGCTCCTCATAATTTAAGGATTAAGCGGCACCCATAAAGCACTAAATTTTTATGTTGTCAAGAAATCATATTTTGGTGGCATGTCTTATCCGACTTGTAAGAGGCTATTACAAAGGGTCGTAATTATTTTCCATTCTTATGGGCTGGCCGACGTTTATTTCTGAATCCGTTGAATAATTTGAGCCCTTCAAACCACAGAATGCCGAGGCCTCCGGCTCCCAGGCAAAGCCAGAGGTCGAAAGAATGAAGCCGGTCAAATTTGAATATATTCCTTAAGAAGGGAAAATACAGAACCAGTCCCAGGAAGAGGACCGTGCCACCGATTACCCACCACAAGGCCGGGTTGGGAGATTTTAAAGTGACCAGGATTGTCCGCGACCAGGAACGGTTGGTAAGAATCAGACAGAGGTTGGCGACAATCAAGGTGGTGAAGGTCAACGCTCGGGCGTCGCGTTCGCCGTGGCCCTCGTGAAGGGAAACGATGAAAACTGCCAGAAGAATGCCCAGCACGCTGATCCCCTGCAACAGGCTGATGGCCAGTGTCCGGGAGTTCAGCAGGGGTTCATGGGAAGCGCGGGGAGAGCGATTCATAATGTCGTTCTCTTCCCGTTCGTTTTCAAAGACGATTGAGCAGGCGGGATCGATAATCAACTCCAGAAATAATATGTGAACCGGCATCAGGACCAGCGGCCATTTGAAAAGTACGGGGATCAGGGAAATGCCGGCAATCGGGACATGGATCGCTAAGATATAAGCGACGGCCTTGCGGATATTGTCGAAAATCCGGCGTCCAAGTTTAACGGCCTGCACGATGGACGAAAAGTCGTCGTCAAGCAAAACCAGCGATGCGGATTCGCGCGCCACGTCCGTTCCACGTCCCCCCATGGCGATGCCGATATGGGCGGATTTCAGCGCCGGGGCGTCATTTACTCCGTCCCCCGTCATGGCCACGATCTCTCCGTTTGCCTTGAGGGCGTCAACCAACCGCAACTTCTGCTCGGGCACGACGCGGGCAAAGATGTTTACTGTTGCAATGCGCCGCTGCAGTTCATCATTCGACATGGCATCCAACTCGGGTCCGGTGATGAAGGAATCGCCGGAGGCAAGCCCGATCTGCCGGGCGATGTTCAAAGCCGTGCCGGGATAGTCGCCGGTGATCATCACCACACGGATGCCGGCGTTGCGGCATTCCCGGATCGATTCCGGAACTGTAGCCCGCACCGGATCGGCCAGTCCGATCAGGCCCAGGAACTCGAAAACGAAATCGTGCTGCTCATCGGGAAGAGGAGATGCTTCAAAACGGGCCCGGGCTACCCCCAACACCCGCAGGCCCTCATCGGCCAGGGCAGTGATATGCCGGGACAGGTCCTCCATCTGCTTGCCGTCGAAATGGCAAAGGTCGGCAATGGCCTCCGGAGAACCTTTCGCCGCGATGATGTAATCCCGGCCATCGGGAGATTTCCAGACGCGGGAGAGGGAAAGCAGCTCGGGGGAGAGGGGATATTCGTGGACCAGGGTCCAGTCCGAATGGAGGTGCTCCGTTCCCTTCAGATAATTATCGCCCAGTTGCTTGATCGCCTTCTCCATCGGGTCGAAGGGGTCGATCTGACTGGCCAGGATGCTGAACTCCGTGAGAAGGTGGAATGCTTCCGGCAAGTGGGATGAAGCAGAGTTCTCAAGGGTGAAATATTCGTTTCGGGAAAACATTTTGCAGACGGACATTCTATTCTCGGTAAGGGTGCCGGTTTTATCGACACACAGCACCGTCGCCGAACCGAGGGTCTCGATAGCCGGGACACGCCGGGTCAGCACCCGCTTTTGGGAAATGCGCCAGGCGCCCAGGGCCAGAAAGACGGTAAGCACGACGGGAAACTCTTCCGGCAGGGTCGCCATGGCCAGGGTGATGCCGGCGAGAAATCCGTGCAGCCAGCTTCCCCTTGTCAGGCCGTAGACGACAATCACCAGGGCGCACAGGGACAGTCCCAGCACTGCAAGATTGCGGACCAGACGGGATGTCTCCCTTTGCAGCAGGGATTGTTCCGGAACTACGTCCTGCAAGGCCCTGCCGATCTTGCCGAGTTCCGTGGAGATGCCGGTGGCCTGCACCTCGGCGATGCACTGACCCTGCACCACCATGGTCCCGGAATAGATGAAGGGCAGGTCGTCGCCGCCGGGCCTTCCCATCCCGACGACGCACGGGTCTGCGGACTTCCTTACTGGTACGGATTCTCCCGTCAGCAGGGATTCATCAACCATGAGACTCAGGCAGGAAAGCAACAACCCGTCGGCGGGGATGCGGTCCCCCTCTTTCACGACGAGGATATCCCCCCGGACGATCTCCCGCCCGGCAATGCGTCTTTCGATGCCGTCCCTGATGACCAAGGCTCGGGGGCTGGAGAGATCCCGCAGTGCCTCCAGGGCCCGTTCCGTCTTGCGTTCCTGATAAAGGGTAATTCCCATGACGACAACGACGAATCCGAGCAACATCAACGCTTCATGGACATCACCCAGAAAAAAATAAATTATTCCGCAGGCCACGAGCAGCAGAAACATCGGTTCCCGCACGACTTCAAAAGCTATAGTCCAGATGCTGCGTCGTCGGGAAGATGGCAGTTCGTTGTATCCCTCTTCCTTCAAGCGCTTCGCCGCTTCCGCTTCAGAAAGTCCCGGAAAATGCTTGGGATCAAGTTCACTGTTCATTGTGCCGGCTATCCTCTGATCGTTCCCCAAAGCCCGGTGGCAGGTAAAACACATAGGAGTTGATTTATAATACCGCCGCCTGTAATATATAGAATCCCAATCTTCAGTCCACTTTAGGATATACAGTATTTTAAGGAAAAAATCCTTCTGTTTTCCGCATATTCCACTACCGGAAGGAGTGTG
>MVQR01000082.1 GCA_002067815.1 Syntrophus sp. PtaB.Bin001
CGGGCGCAGAACGCATCACATTCACATTGTGGAAGCCGGGTTTGAGCACTGGGACCGGCTTCTGTTTCGAGACTTCCTTATCGAGCATCCGGAAATCGCCCGGAAATACGTTGATCTCAAGATGCGGCTTTCCGTGACGTACCGCGGCGATCGCGTGTCTTACACGGAGGCCAAGACCGACTTTATCCGCGAAGTTACCGGGATAGCCAAACGACATTATGAAAAGACAGGGAATAAGCAGAA
This sequence comes from Syntrophus sp. PtaB.Bin001, assembly GCA_002067815.1. GTDB lineage: Bacteria > Desulfobacterota > Syntrophia > Syntrophales > Syntrophaceae > Syntrophus. Next base: position 244 of record MVQR01000082.1, read on the forward strand.
GACCATGAAAATATCAGTCATTCTTGCACATCCGGATCAACAGAGCTTCAACCACGCCATTGCGCGAACCGCCGCCGCGCAGCTCGGAAGAAACGGTCATGAGGTCTTTTTTCATGACCTGTATGCGGAAAACTTCGATCCGCTCCTGCCCGGCGAGGAGATTCCCAAAGACGCCCTTCTGCCGGAAGCAGTAGAGGTTCATTGCCGGGAGATAAGCGAAGCCGAGGGGATTGTCATCGTTCATCCCAACTGGTGGGGCCAACCCCCGGCCGTGCTGAAAGGCTGGATCGACAGGATCATTCGTCCCGGAGTCGCTTATGAGTTCCTGGAGGGAGATTCCGGCGAAGGCGTACCGAACGGTCTGCTGAAGGCCCGGGCCGCGGTTGTCTTCAATACATCGAACACAGCGCCGGAAAGGGAGCAGAGCATTTTCGGCGATCCTCTGGAGACGATCTGGCGGAACTGTATCTTCGGTCTGTGCGGCGTGGATAATTTCTATCGCCGCATGTTCGGGGTCATCGTGACGAGCACGGAATCACAAAGGCAGGAATGGCTCGATGAGGTCGGAAAAACCGTTGACCGGTTCTTTCCGGGAGAAAACAGCGGAGAAAAGACGAGGTCGTCACGGAAATGAAAAGGATCGTCATCTGGGTGCTGTTGATCGGATTGGGAATTTGCCTGATACCGTTTCCCGCCGGGGCTTGTTCCTGCAACTGGCGAGGACCCTTCCTCTCTGTTGCCCGGGAGGCCCCGCTGGTGATCCGGGGAAGGATTCTCCGCCACTCTCCCGGCAAGGCGCCGACTATGGATGTTCTGGTCCTGGAAACGCTGTCCGGCGGGCTCCTCGATGGGGGGTTGGTCGTTCAGATGGGGGACGGCATGCACTGCCGGCCAATACTGGAGGCCTTTCCGGCCGGCAGCGAATGGGTCCTGGCATTGAACGGTCCGGGAGCAAAGCCCGGTCGAGGACTGGCCCTTTCACATTGCGGCGAATTCTCGCTCCGTCTGGAGAACGGCGAGGTTATCGGCAGTATTGACGGCAAACAGGGGCAGGTAAAACGGATGCCCTGGCGGGAATTTAAGGAGCGATTCCTCTATCCGCATTTCCGTAAGGAATTTCGCGGGTGCGTTAGAGCGGGCGAACGGTTCCGGCAGGCCTTCGGTTCCCGCTTCGAGTTCGTCCTCGAACCGACCCCGACAGGTTGGGAAGTGGTGGTGCGGGAATACGGACGGGAGGACAATCTGGCCAGGTTGACCCCACCCCTGCATTTTGTTCCGAATCCCAGGGAGATCGAAGGCTGGCATCTGGCCGACGACCCTGCGGCGTGCACTTCTCGGCCTTATGCTGCTCAAGCAGGTCCCGGTAATCCCCGGAATTTCATTTTTTCTCCGGACGTGGGAACAAGAATCGGGGCCGCCGAAACAGGCCGGTCGGTGACGGTTGAGGATATTGAAAAAGTTAGCCGTTTCGGCCGGGGTGTCCTGACTGTCGAAAGTTTTGTGCTGAAACCTGGTAATAACGGCTGTCCCACAATAGAGGAGATGAAGTTTTCCGTCCTGCTTGAGGGCGGATATTGACGAAAGGAGTTCTTATATGGCAGGTAGACGGGGTGAGAGAATCGGTTGGATAGCCGGCTGGCTTGGTGGTTTCCTTTGGGTTGCCATTCTGGCCGTTGTCTTCCTTTTTCAGGGGAAACTCCTGTTGGGCTTTGCCGGTATGTTTCTGACCTGTGCGGCAGTGATAGGCATTCTGGTTTCAGCCCCCTGGCGGCATCCGACAACGCCATATTGGAAGCTCATGATTGCGCCTTATGGGATATTTTTTATCTCCGCGGCATGGGCAATATGGGCTTTTGGCGGCATCGAAGCGGCCGGACTGAACTGGTGGTCGCTGTGCTGGCTGCTGCCGCTTTTTATTCCAAGCATTTCCCTGAACCGAAGAAAATGGGCGGATTCAAATATGCCGTCCGGGAATGAACCCTTGTAATAAAGCCGATGTTGAAAAAGGCGTGAAAGGAAAAACATGGAAAAAACATACGTTCACGGCTACGATTCCCGGGAAAACATCCGTTTGCAGGACCAGGCTTCCACTCTGGTCGATCTGCTCCACTCCGATACCGCATATCCCGCGGGAAGCTGCGTTCTGGAGGCCGGCTGCGGCGTTGGTGCCCAGACAATCACCCTGGCAAGGAACAGCCCGGAGGCCTTGATCACCTCCGTCGATATTTCCGAGGTTTCTCTCGTTGAAGCCCGGAAGGCGGCAGCGGCGGCGGGCCTGACGAATGTTCGTTTCGAGCAGGCTGACATCTTCTCTCTGCCCTACGGGCCGGAATCCTTCGATCATATCTTTGTCTGCTTCGTTCTGGAGCATCTCCCCCGGCCAATCGACGCCTTGAATTCGCTGAAAGGTCATTTGAAGAAAGGCGGTACGATCACGGTCATCGAAGGGGACCATGGTTCGGTATATTTTTATCCGGACAGCGAAGCGGCGCACAGAGCGATTGCCTGTCAGGTTGAACTTCAGCGGCGGGCCGGCGGCAACGCCATGATCGGGAGGGAACTATATCCGCTGCTGTGCCGGGCGGGTTTTTCTTCCGTTCATGTGTCTCCGCGGATGGTTTACGTCGATTCCAGCAAGCCCGAACTGGTTGACGGCTTTACCAGGAAGACCTTCACGGCAATGACTGAAGGTGTAAGGAAATCGGCGATAGAGGCGGGACTTATCGAACCGGCCGATTTTGACAGAGGGGTGTTGGATTTGTATCGAACTGCCGAGCCGGACGGCGTCTTCTGCTACACGTTCTTCAAGGCCGTGGGCAGCAAATAATCACAGAAGCTGGATATACGGCAGGATTGCGAAACGGTCGATCTTGATGCTAACGATTCGACTCAGAAAGGAATTATATGAATTTTGGCGTCCTGGTTTTCCCCGATGTCGAAGAACTGGACTTTGTCGGTCCGTGGGAAATGACCGGCATGTGGAGCAAATTTGCCGGTGGGCCGGAGCAGCGTTTCATCGTCGCCCAATCCCTTGAGCCGGTCAGCTGTGCGAAAGGCCTTGTGGTCAATCCCCATGTATCCTTCGAACAGTGTCCGCAACTGGATATTCTCCTCATACCCGGCGGCCAAGGCACTCGCCGTGAAGAGGACAATCCGACGCTTATTGATTTTATCTCCGGGCAGGCCGGGCAATGCAAGAGTATTCTCTCCGTGTGCACGGGAGCTTTCCTGTTACATAGAGCAGGCCTACTGACTGGAAGGAAAGCCACTACCCACTGGAATTCCCTTGACCGTTTGAAAGCGCTTGGGGACGTCACCGTCGTCGAGGAACGCCTTGTCAGTGACGGAAATATCTGGACAGCGGCGGGCGTGTCGGCGGGAATCGACCTGATGCTTGCCTTTATTGCCTCATTTGCGGGGGAAGATGCCGCGGGAAAGTTCAGTTTGCTGCCGAGTATTACCCCACTGGAAAACTTTACGGCTTTGCGCATCGCAGTCCCCTCGCCCCCGCCTACCTGAAAAAGACTGTTTAATTCCAATTCCATATCGCAGCGCTAGTTGCGATGGCTTTGTTATCGGCTCCTTGACGTACGCTATAGTACGCCTCCGCCTTGCCGCCTTAATAATATCTTCGATCCGGGAATGGAATTACTTGAACACCGAGATTAACTCATCGATGACGGACTTGGTGCCCACATATAGGGTAGTGCGCTGGTGATGTCCGGCCGGTTTGATGTCGAGGATGCGCGTACCGGTTTCGTCGATGGCGTCGCCACCGGCTTCCCTGCACATAAAGGCTACGACATTTGCCTCATAAAGAAGCCGCAGTTTACCCTGGGGCCGGTTTTCTTTGGGATCAGGATGATTGACGATTGCCGGATACATGAACAGGCCGCCATTTGAGAGCAGGCGGTGAAAGTCGCCGGCAAGCGCTCCAATGTAGCGGAACTTGTACTTGCTTATATTGTCTTTGATCCAGCCTCCAACTTTTTCGCTGAAGACGCTCGTATTGCCCGCATTGAACGACAGTTCCCAATTTTGGGGATTCTCGGGCAGAATCATGCGGACGGGTTTGACATAAGTTGCAGTTTCATCGGAATGGAAGCGCCAGCAGCCCGCGTCGCGCAGTGCCAGGGTGAACATACCCGTCGGAATGACGAACATCCCGGCGGCAATGTATTCGCTGCCTTGGCGCAGATGAAAGTCTTCCGGGCCTTTAATGGAACCTTCGAGGTTGCGTTTGGCGATGCCGAAGAGGAAGCCGACCGGCAGGCCGTGAGCCACATTGGATGATCCGTCAAGCGGGTCGAAATAAACGAAGTAACGGCCGCCGCTCTTGTTCATGTCGATTACGTCTGCGCATTCCTCGCTTACCGCCTGAATCACGCGCTTGTTTGACGCCAGATAGTGGAGCACAATCTCATTGGCTATATCGTCCATCTTCATGACGTTTTCGCCTTGCACGTTTATCGAGCCGGCGACGCCGAGATTTCCCTTAAGCGCGCCGGTGCGGTAATACAGCTCGATGCGTTTGGCTGCGGCGACGATGGAATCCATAAGGATCAGGAAGTGATAGGTTCGGTTATACTTTTCCTGATGTCCCATCAAAAAATTGCGAAATGTCTGTTCAAACTCTACGGGCATGATACACCCCTCTTTAGTGCTTTTATCAGTCAATCCGGATGATTTTTACATGCTTGCCAATCCAGTCCGGAGGCAGGTAAACCCGACCGCTGTTTCCGCTTTGCCTTACCTCTTTGGACATCATTTCTTCTCCATAAACTTCAAATTTGACTTTCCTGAAGATGTTGCTGTCCGACGTTTTTTCCTCCCTGTAATCGGCAAGCTCAACTATTTGGTTGGAAGGCGGCGTTTTGAAAAATATCGCCGACCTATCGGAAGCTTTTGCGGACGGCAAAGGCTCCGGTAAGAATTTCTTTTTTTTCTCTCTCTTTTCCATAATTTTATTCCTAAATTTTAAATAACTTATATACCTTATAATAGGTATTGTCAATAATACTTTGTTGCAATTATATGTTTATTTGTTATAAGTAGCCATGCCAACTGAAAAACCAAAGATCATATTAGTCGTAACTGACGACATGCTTAAGCGGATCGATGATTTTCGTTTCGAAAATCGCATCTCTTCCCGCTCTAAGGCTATCCGCCTGCTTATTGAAGGTGGGCTGAAGCTTAATTCTGATCCGGAGAAGGAAGAGGATTCAGATCCCCTTCTCGACTGATAAAAGGCTGTACGATCACAGTTATCGAAGGGGGCCACTGCTCGATCTATTTTCATCAGGACAGCGAAGCGGCGCACAAAGCGATTGCCTGTCAGGTAGAATTGCAGCAGCGGGCAGGCGGCAACGCCATGATCGAAAGAGAACTGTTTCCCGTTGCTGTGCCGGACGGAGTCTTCTGTTACACGTTCTTCAAGGCGGTTGGCAGTAAATAATTATCAAACCTTAAAAATCAAAACCCCGACAAAATTTCTCCTAAAGGAATTTTTTCCCCCTAGCTTCGCTTATAAGGGTATTTTACTGATCCTTCCTGAATAAGATATCCGACGATATTTCCTTCTATGCAGGTGAGACTGAAACGGCGGTGTTGGCCTTTAAGATTTGTGCATCCGTCCGAGCATTAACTATTGGACATCGCGAGCAGTCGTGTTATGAAGAAGGTTTTTAAATGACCGGAGGTATTTGCGTTATGGAAAAGATCTTTTATCCGCGATCAATAGTAATTATCGGTCTATCGGCCAAAACCACCAACATCCCGAAGATGGTTCTGGAGAATCTTCTTCGGTGGGGTTTCCGGGGACGTATTTTTGGTGTTAATCCGAATACTGATGAGTTAAATGTCAGTGGCGTCAAGATGTACAAGGAAATTGAAGACCTGCCGGAAGTTCCTGATCTTGCTGTATGCCTTATTCCGGCCCGCTTTGTACCGGAAGCGGTTGAAAAATGCGGGAAATTGGGAATTATACGAATGGCCATTCTGTCGGGAGGCTTTTCCGAATTTGGAGAAGAGGGGAAGAAGCTGTCCGACCTTCTTCTGAATACCGCCCGGAAGTACAATATCCGGTTTGTGGGTCCAAACGCCCTTGCGACTGCCAATACGGCAAACGGTCTCTGCCTTCCCTTCATTCCTATTCACCCGCCGATACGGGGTGGAATGTCCATCATCACCCAGAGTGGCGGGGTCGGTCTCATGCTTTGGAACCTCCTTGCCGACGAAAATGTGGGAATGGCAAAATTTGTCAGCATTGGAAACAAACTCGACCTTGATGAAACCGACTTCCTTGAGTACCTGGATCAAGACCCCGATACAGCGATAATTTGTATGTATCTTGAAAGTATGAGCAATGGCAATCGCCTGATCAAAGTCGCCAAAAAGGCACGTAAACCGATAGTCGTTTACAAATCGAACACCACCTCAGCAGGAGGAAGAGCGGCATTGAGCCACACTGCTTCCCTCAGCAGTGATGAAGATATTATTGATGCTGCCTTTGAAGATGCAGGCATCATTCGAATTCACAATTATGGAGACCTTGTCTCCGTTGCCAAGGTTTTTGAGCTTCCTCCCATGCGTGGAAACCGAATTATGGTTATGAGTCCTGCCGGCGGTTTTGCTGTAATCGGTGCGGACTTGTGCGAAAGGGCCGGCTTTGATTTCGCCGATCCCGGTGAAGGGTTTTATAAGAGTCTGAACAAGTTTGCCAATGCCGGAGTTATTAAGTTTTCCAATCCCCTTGATATGGGCGATATTTACGATCCAAACATGGTCGCCCATGTGACTTACGAGGTCATGCACAATGACAATGTTGACGGTGCAATCTATATTGGTCAGAAGCCCAAAATGCCCGATGGGGATAACATTTTCCGCGATATGTTTCTGACAGATCTGTCGAAGGAGACCTACGGGTCAATCCTTTCCTCGGGAAAACCTCTTGGGGTTTGTCTCTATGGACTCTCCGGATACCTTCACGCAGTAAAAAAATCTACAAGTTTCCCGATATTCAATAACCCTGAGGAGATGGTGCGTGCCTTCTCCTTTCAGAAAGAGTGGTATGCCCGAGGGCTTTTGGGTCAAGAAGAAATATTGCAGGGTAACTCATATTTCATCAAACAGAATCTTCAAAAATGGATTGATGCTCATGGAGAAGTGATCGGAGAAGACTCTCTTGAGCTGCTTTCCCTGTCCGGTATTGCCGTAGCCGCCTCGGGCATCGCCAGGGATGAGAAAGAAGCGATCGCTCTGGCGGAAGAGGTCGGATATCCGGTAGTGATGAAAGTCGTATCACCCGATGCTCTCCACAAAACCGATGCCGGTGGTGTTATTGTGGGGGTCAAGGATGCGGATGGAGTCAGGAGATATTTTTCGCAAATTCGCAATAATCTTGAAGATTATAAGAAAGGTGCCCTTTTTGAAGGGATACGGATACAGAAAATGGCTGAAGAGGGTTACGATATGTTTATCGGTGGTAAATTCGATCAGTCCTTTGGCCCTGCAGTCGTCTTCGGTTTCGGGGGCATATACGTAGAGGTCTTCAAAGATGTCTGTACCTGTTTGTGTCCCGCCGCTTCACATCGTGTCAGGAAAAAGATCGAATCCCTTAAATCTTATGCCATCCTAAGGGGAGCCAGGGGGATGAAACCTGTTGATATTGATGGATATGTCGATGCCATTGTCCGAGTTTCGTGGATACTAACGGAGTTTCCGGAAATCAGGGAGGTGGACATCAATCCTTTGCGTCTCTTCAAAGATGGATCAGGCATCTGTGCCCTCGATGCCCGTATGGTTGTCGATAAAGGGTAAAAATGCCATTTGATAGTTCAGAAAATCATGAATCATGTCCAACGGCAACTAAGTCATGCCTTCGCACGTGGTGACCCTCTGGGAGTGCCTGTGGAAGATGACCCACACCAACCAATGGCGTCTCGTGAAGATTTAAGTTCCCGCATACCTTTCCGTGTGGCAGCGTAAGATAAGTGCAATATAAAATCGAGATAATGATCATCCTTTTGATATCATTTTTATCAGAAGGATGATTCCCAGAGGTATAAGAATGGTATTTATTTTTCCTGTTCTCTCAACTAGTCGGCGATGTTTTGTGTCCCCTGTCTGATTATTTCCGGCAGAAGGCATCCTTCGATGCATTTATCAACACACTCACTGTCGCAGGGTTCGA
>MVQR01000083.1 GCA_002067815.1 Syntrophus sp. PtaB.Bin001
TCGCAAGATTGTGATGCTCATTGAAGCCGGCCATCTAGAGATCAAGAACGGAATTATGCAGCCGACCAGGACAGGTATGGCATTAGCAGATAGTATGGCATTGCTATAATTAAACCTGAATGTTTATTCAGGCATCCGTTTTAAAATCTGCTTAAGTTTTTTGCAAAAAATATTATTCATCAAATTCAGCATTTTTTCCCTCCGAATCGAGTCGCAGAATTTTGCTTAAATATTTTCTGACATCAAAAAAGTTTTCATAATCAATGCATGCCTTTCCGTTCTTTCTGCATTTTTCGGATAAAATTTGTTTTGCAAATACCAGATCGGCAATTTTGGAGGGACAGACATCGGAATAACTGTCACCAATATAAATAATTTTTCTGTAGTTTTTACGATGGAAGTTCAGAATTGTACTCTTGCAAGTACCACAGCGGTCACAACCATTGCGGATCGATGGAAATTCTATGGATAAAGTTGAATCATCCCGGAATACGACCTTATTTGCGTAAAATTCGATTTCATGTAGTTCATGCTTTCGAAGAACGGATGAAATATAAAAGTCAAGGCCATCGGAAACAATTTTCAGATCCATTCCCTGATCCTTGCAGAACCTATAAAATGAATGAAAATGAGGATCGATTTTTTCATGGTGCAAGGCATATTCAACCATTTCAGTTTCAGTTCCACGGAATAAAGGTTGAATCCGAAGATATGCAAGTCGAGAACCGATCTTGTTGGAGATATATGCTCGATCGATTTCCTGCCATCCCTTGGCAAAACGATTGAGAATTTGGTATCCCATATCATTGCTGCAGGTTGTTCCGTCAAAATCGCATAAAATAAGAATGTCCTTTTTGTCCATTCTTCGTGAACCACCTATAAATCATTCCTATCTTAAATTCTTCCAGACTATCACTCCACCTACCAGTACAAGTGACAATGGCAAAATGTAGGCTGTTAATTCAAAATGAAGTTTACCATTACGTAAAAGAAAAAAGCCAATCCCTACACTACCAATGATCCAACCTCCCAGATCACGGAGCCGCTGTAGCAATATTCCCGCACCAATCACAATCAAAAAAATTGGCCAACTGCGGTCAAATCCAAAAGCCGTAGTTCTTTGCAGAAAAATAAGAATACCTAAGGATACCAGTACCAGTCCGCCCGATAATATTGAACTCTTGTCTTTCATTTTATATTAAATCAATTTTATGAGAAAACTAAGTACGTTCCTTCCCCTTTATAAAAGGAGTAAAAAGGTCAATGGGTATGGGAAAAACAGTTGTGGAGTTATTTTCCGAAGCGATTTGGTTCAATGTCTGAAGGTAGCGAAGCTGAACAGAAATAGGCTGTGTGTTCATTAATGAAGCAGCCTCAATAAGTTTCTGAGCAGCTTGATATTCTCCGTCTGCTGCAATAACTTTCGCCCGGCGCTCTCGTTCGGCTTCCGCCTGCTTGGCGATTGCCCGTTTCATCTCCTCTGGAAGATCGATTTGCTTAACTTCCACATGGGAAACTTTTATCCCCCAAGCATCGGTACTGCGGTCGAGAATCTCCTGCAATTGAAGATTTATTTTTTCTCTCTCCGACAAGATTTCATCAAGTTCAAACTGACCACAGACACTTCGTAGGGTTGTTTGGGAAAGTTGTGAGGTTGCATATAGGAAATTTTCCACCTGGATTACTGCAGAATTCGCATTCATAACACGGAAATAGACTACGGCATTAACTTTGATTGAAACATTGTCGCGTGTAATCACATCCTGTGGTGGGACATCCATCGTGATTGTCCTCATATCGACCTTTACCATCCGATCAATCACTGGAATTAGAATTATAAGTCCGGGACCCTTGACATCAAGTACCCGCCCGAGTCGAAAGATCACGCCGCGTTCGAATTCATTGAGAACCCGGATAGCTGATGCCAGAAACATAACGACTAGAACGACCAGCACAATGAGTGTATACATAAATCCAACCTCCTAGATTAATGCAATTATTTTTCAGTCACTTTGATTTTCATTCCGTCAATGCTCTCAACTTTTACTTTTTTCCCCTTTTCCACTGGGTTTTCGCTCCAAGAATCCCAGTATTCACCCAGGATAAATATTTTACCGTTACTGTGGATATCTGTTATCGCAAGCCCTTCAGCACCAATTAATTCGTCAGGGCCGGTATGCTTTTTCCTTACCTGGGCCTTCACAACAAGACTGACGATAAATAGAAAAAAAGATGAGACTATGATGAGAGAAGGAATCATGACTTTCAAGGCAACCCTAAGTGCCGGTTCAGGAGAATTAAAAAGAAGAAGAGACCCAAGGAAAAGAGAAACGACTCCTCCCAAAGAAAGAAGGCCATGACTGATAACTTTAATCTCAGCAATAAAGAGTATAAGGCCGAAAATAATCAGTGCGATTCCCGCATGATTGACAGGAAGGGTCTGCATCGCAAAAAAAGATATGATTAAGGAAATTCCGCCGATAACTCCGGGGAGAATAACACCAGGGTGGGCAAGTTCAAAATAAAGGCCGGCAAGTCCGATTAAAAAGAGTATGTACGCAATATTGGGATCGCTAATGGTTGTAAGTGCCTGCTGCCGGCTACTCATTTTTAACTCTCTTAAAACGGCATTTCCAGTGTTTAGAATATGTAAGTTTTCTTTAATCTTGACTTCTCTGCCGTTTATTTGTTCAAGAAGAGAATTCGTATCCTTTGCAACAAGATCTACAACCTGCATCTGTAAGGCCTGATCAGCGGGAATAGATTCACTACTGCGAACAGCCTTTTCCACCCATTCGGCATTTCTTCCTTTCTGTTTCGCAATGCTGATTGCATATGCAACGGCGTCATTTTCTACTTTTGCCATCATAACTTTGTCTGCACTGGATCCACCAATACCTATTCCTACGGGATGCGCCGCACCGATATTTGTACCTGGAGCCATTGCTGCAACATGCGCAGCAATGGTTATTATCATTCCTGCCGATGCAGCTCTTGCACCGGAAGGTGAAACATAAACAATTACGGGAATAGGAGCGCCAAGAATTCCCTTTACTATATCCCTCATTGCCAGATCCAGACCACCTGGGGTATCAAGCTGAATAATCAGTCCATTAGAACCTTTTTTAACGGACTCATTCAAACTCTGAAGAATAAAGTCGGCAACGGGAGGAGTTATCGTTGCATTGACTTTAATGACGTTGAATATTGGACGTTGCTCATTTGCAATTGTCGATGTTGAAGTCGCTTGAAGGAATAAAAAGATTTGAAGAATTAATGCAACAATTTGCAAAAGGCGACGCAAAATCATTGTCTTACATTCCACCTTGATATTCCCCCGTAAGGACTTTCATTATCTTCTGTACATCTTCCCATACCTGCTTTTTTGCCCCTGGATTTCTCAATAGGTATGCCGGATGATATGTGGGCATAAGATAAATACCGTGATAATCGTGAAACTGTCCACGTAGCGCCGTAATGGGAATCCCTTTCTTTTTGAGCAAGGTTTGCGCAGCAAAGGTTCCCAGAGCACAGATAACTTTAGGTCTAATTGTTTGTATTTGCCGAACGAGATAGGGTTCACAGACCTCGATTTCTTCAGGAAGAGGATTTCGATTTCCCGGCGGACGGCATTTAAGAATATTACAGATATAAACATCCTCTCTTTTTAGTCCCATGGCAACGATGATCTTTGTAAGAAGCTGCCCCGCTCGGCCTACAAAAGGCCTTCCCTGTAAATCTTCTTCTGCACCCGGCGCTTCTCCTACAAATACCAGATCAGCAAAAGGATTTCCTTCGCCGAAAACGAGATTTTGCCTCGTTTTCTCTAAAGGACATCGATGGCAGGATTCCATATCACGACGAATATCTTCCAGGGTAATTACTTTAGTATTTTCTTCTTTTGTAAAGACTGATTTTCCGTCTATTAACTGTTTTTGTACATAATTAACTGGTTTAACACCGGTGCAATTTACAGAATTATTTTTTTTATCAGTCAACCATGAATTCGGACGACGAAGTTCACGGTCCAGTATAATTCTGTACTTAAGGGAACGAACCAGTGTTAACAAATCATTCCTGGAGGTTTCTGATTTATTTGATTCCATAAAAAAATTATTTAACTTTATCTCCATCGCCGACAGTTTTCCATGCAAAAGGAAAGGTACCGGTCAAACTTGTTGGATTTTTTCGTCTGTTTTCTCTGATTAACTTTACCTTATCCAGTATTATCGATGCCACTTGTGTCTTGTCCATCAGTGGCAGTTCGTTCATTTCACCATCCCTGTCGAGGATGCTTATAATATTCGTATCTCCCTGAAAGCCTGCACCTTGCTTAGTGACGTCGTTGGCGACGATGAAATCCATATTTTTTTTAACCATCTTTGCAATAGCGTTTTCCACAAGGTGTTCCGACTCCATAGCGAAGCCGACGAGAATTCTTTCTTCTTTCTTCTGGCCGATTTCTTCGATGATATCAGGATTCTTTTCCAATTTTATTTCTAAATCTTCATTTTTCTTTTTTATTTTTTGTGTTTCACATATGGATGGTCTGTAGTCGGCTACAGCGGCGGCTTTTATTACTACTGTGGCTTCTGAAAGATTCGCCATCACGGCATCTCGCATCTCCCTGGCAGAAGATATGGAAATGAAATTGACTCCGTGAGGAATTTGAAGATGTGTCGGACCGCTGATGAGGGTTACCCTTGCCCCTCTTCTGTAAGCTGCAGTTGCGATGGCGTATCCCATTTTCCCGGAGGAGTAATTTGTGATAAACCGAACGGGATCAAAAGGCTCTCTTGTTGGACCTGCAGTAACGAGAACATGCTCGCTTAAAAGATCTTTTTCAGTCAAAATGTATTTAATTTTTTCCATGATGACGGCTAATTCCGGAAGTCTTCCTTTTCCAATAGTACCGCATGCCAGTTCTCCTGATCCAGGTTCCAGAATATAAAAACCATGATCGGCAAGTTTATTGATATTCTCCCTCACGATTGCATTTTCAAACATATTGACATTCATGGCCGGACAGATCAGTACGGGTGATTTTGTCGCCATAATTGTAGTGGTCAAGATATCATCAGCAATTCCTGAGGCAATTTTCCCGATTATATTTGCCGTGGCTGGAACAATTACAATAATATCTGAAAAATCAGAAAGAGAAATATGAGCGATTTCAAAGTCTTTAATCGGCGTGAACATATCTGTAAAAACTGGACTGCCGGAAAGCGTTTGTAAGGTCATGGGTGTAATAAATTCAGTAGCATGGCGTGTCATGATAACTTTAACATCCACACCTTCCTTAACCAATTGTCTGGTTAATTCGGCAGCTTTATAAGCTGCTATTCCTCCGGTGATACCCAAAACTATTTTTTTGCCCTTCAACATTTTTTTCGATTCCTTGGTATGATATAGTATTGTAATCACTTATTAATATACTTGATGAAATATATCAGTTAAAAAATTCAAGTTCAAGAAATTAAATCTCTTTTAGCGGTGATATACAACATAAAGATTGAAAAAAATGGAAAAAAGAGAAATAGCTAAATACTTCAATTTATAATCAGGTGGAAATTAAGATGAGGGCAAATGTACTGCTTATCAATCCCTGGATATATGATTTTGCTGCTTATGATTTTTGGAGTAAGCCTTTAGGACTTTTATACATTGCCAGTATCCTACGTGATAATCATATTAATGTGCAGTTTATTGATTGCCTGAACCCTGTTCATCCCGGTCTTAATGAAGAAAAGAATGTAATTAAACCTAAAAGAAAAAGTTACGGACAAGGACAATATCCAAAGGAAATAATTCCTACCCCCAACCCTTTGCAAGGTTTTGCCCGCAACTTTCATCGTTATGGTATTACGCCCCGTCTACTCAGGATGGAATTAAAACAATGTAAATCTCCAGATGTTATTATAGTAACATCGATGATGACATATTGGTATTTAGGTGTTTTTGATGTAATTAAGATCGTTAAAGAAATGTTTCCTGGGGTGCCTGTAATTTTAGGAGGAAACTATGTAACGCTCTGTCCGGATCATGCCTTGCTTTCCGGTGCCGATTATATACTGCCTGGAGAGGGTGAAATTCATGTCCGATTCATAATTCAGGAATTGCTTCAACAAGAGTCATTAGAAAAGCTCCCTGTTTTGTCAAATCTGGATTCACTGCCCTACCCTGCTTTTGAATTGCTGCCTTATAAAATACAACAGTTGCCGATTATTACATCGAGAGGATGTCCGTTTCGTTGTACATATTGCGCTTCTCATATTCTAAACAGCAGTTATAGAAGACGCTCTCCTGACCTTGTGGCAGATGAAATCACTTTCTGGCACAAAAAATACGGTGTTAGGCATTTTTCATTTTACGATGACGCATTTCTTATGAATGCGGATGAATTGGCCGTACCATTTTTGGAAGAAATTATCCGCAGAAAATTGAACTGCGAGTTTCATTGTCCAAATGGACTTCACCTAAGAGGAATTAATGAAAAAATAAGCAGGTTGATGTTCCAGGCCGGTTTCCGCACAATTCGCTTCGGATTTGAGACTTCTGATTTAAATCAACAGATGAAAACAGGAGGGAAAGTCACAAACGAAAATCTACTTACCGCGATTTCTCACCTGAAAAAAGCTGGATATGAATCACAGGACATCGGATTGTATCTCTTATGCGGTCTTCCGGGACAATCTGCGCAAGAAGTTAGAGAAAGCATCCGTTACGTTCTTTCCGTAGGAGCTAAACCGATTCTGGCTGAATTCTCCCCGATTCCAGGAACAGTTCTATGGGATCAAGCCGTTAAGACATCGCCTTATGATATTGAACACGAACCACTATTCCATAACAATACACTTCTTCCTTGCCGTCATGAACAATTAACGTACGAAGACTATCGAGAACTCAAGTCACTGGTTAGATTTAGCACAGCGAAATCCGTGCAAATGCCTACACAAAATAGGTGAGATCAATCATGGCTTAATTTAAGTTTGATTATCCCTATTGCTATTCATATGGATCAAAGATAAAATCTATACAATTTTATAATGATGACTTGATTTTCCATGAAAAAATGAAAGAAAGACTCAAAAACATCATATTGGACATTGGAAGTAACTATTTAAGAATATAGGGAACGATTTGCAAGGTATTGTTTATTGGCTTAAAACCGGAATAGTAGGTTGTATTTCTATTTTTTTTCTATATCTGGGGGTAGATAATCTTTTAACTGCGTATCATCTGACAAATCCTCATATATTTATAATTTATTTTTTTTCATCAAACCTGATTATTCTTATTAGCCTTAGTGGTTTACTTTTTTCATTTTTCCGCATCTTTAATTTCATAAAAACTAAGATAATGAATCCATGATGAATATCAATATCATGAATACTTTTTTATACTCTTTCAAATACAGAAGAGCAAAAATCTCAAGAATCAGTTCAGGCAATTTCTGTGTTTTTTTTGTTTTATTGATGTGTGTTCTTCTGTGTACAACTTCTGCTTTTTCGTATGATCTGGAAAAACATGTTAAGAAATATACCCTTGCGAATGGCCTTAGAGTATTGATTGTTCAAAGAGGTTTCAGCCCAACGGTATCTCTGTACATACGACACAAGGCAGGAGCTGTAGATGAAAATAGTGGGAAAACAGGTACTGCTCATTTCCTTGAACATATGCTTTTTAAAGGAACAAAGACGATCGGTACAAAAAATATTGCCAAAGAAAAAATGATTCTCAATAAGATTGCAAAAACAGGCGAAGCTCTGGACAGGGAGCTTATGAAAGGAAAAGAAGCTGACGATTCGAGGATTAGAAGTTTACGAACAAAGCTTGAAAAATTTGAAAAAAAACATGAAGCAATAATAATTTCCAATCAAATTGATCGTCTTTATACAGAAAATGGCGCAGATTCTTTGAATGCATCCACCAGTCAGGATGTGACAACTTATCGTGTCAATTTACCAGCAAATAAATTGGAGCTATGGGCACGGATTGAGGCAGAACGGATGGTATGTCCCGTTTTTAGGGAATTTTATGCAGAACGTAAAGTCATCATGGAAGAACGGCGACAAAGGATCGAATCTGATCCAGATGGTATGCTTCTTGAGCAATTCATGGCTGTCGCCTTTATTGCTCATCCTTATAGGCGTCCAATAATTGGTTGGCCCTCTGATATGAATTATTTGACAATGAATGATCTCCACCTTTTTTTGAAGAAATATCACACCCCGAAAAACACTGTTATCGCAGTGGTCGGAGACGTTAGACATCTCGATGTGCTGAGAATTATAAAAAAATATTTTGGTGCGATTCCCGGTGGGCAGACAAATTCAGATCCCGTTACAACTGAACAGCCACAATTAGGAGAAAGAAGAATAAATATTAATTATGAA
>MVQR01000084.1 GCA_002067815.1 Syntrophus sp. PtaB.Bin001
GACGGAAACGACTATTACCAAGAAGTGTTTTCCAAGGCTTTCTGTCGTTTTTTTCTGCCTGCTGGCAGGTATCTTATTCCTCCTTGCCGATGCCGCTTTTGGACAAAGCCGGGCAAGCAGGAGCGAAACAGCCGATCTCACGGAACTCAGCATTGAAGAGCTCATGACCATAGAAATTGCCGATGTGTCCGGGGCATCAAAATTTGAACAGAAGGCAACGGAAGCCCCTTCGTCAGTAAGCATCGTGACGGCTGAGGATATCAAACGTTACGGCTACCGGACTCTCGCCGAAATCCTGCAGGGCGTCAGGGGCTTTTATACCAGCAACGACCGGACTTACAGCTATGCGGGAGTTCGGGGTTTTTCCAGGGCTGGCGATTACAATACGAGGCTGCTCCTCCTCATCGACGGCCACCGCATCAACGACGACATCTATGATCAGGCCTTTCTGGGAACGGAATTTCCCCTCGACGTGGATCTCATCGACTCCGTTGAAATCATCAGGGGCCCCACTCACTCGTTATACGGAAGCAACGCCTTTATGGGAGTCATCAACGTCATCACCAGAAGTGCGGAGGATTTTGACGGTCTTGAAGTCTCAGGCGAGGCGGGAAGCTACAGGACATTCAAGGAAAGACTTTCTTACGGCCGGGAATTTTCCAACGGTTCCCGGATGATCTTATCGGGATCGAACTTAAGCAGCAAAGGGCAGAATCTCTATTTCAAGGAATTTGATGACCCCGCCACTCACGACGGCTGGGCGGATTCGTGCGACGCCACGAAAGGCGGCAGCATTTTTACCAGCTTCAAGCACAAGGGATTCGCACTGCAAGGGGTCTTCGCCTCCCGGGAAAAGGAAATCCCGACCGCCCCTTACGGCACCGTCTTCGATGACGACCGGACGCAGGTCAAGGATGAAAGGGCTTATCTAGACCTGTCATACAACACAAGCCTGACCGAAACGACAACAGTGAAGGCCAGGGCGTTCTATGATCATTACCGGTACAAGGCCGACTGGTCTTATGATTATCCCCCACCCGCCATTGACAAGGATTATGCTAAAGGAGAATGGTGGGGCGGCGAACTGGAATTAGTCAAAAAATTTTTTGAAACTCACAAGGCGGTTATCGGAGCGGCCTATACGGACTATTTTCTCATTAAACAGCAGAATTACGATGAAGATCCTTACGTCTCGTATCTTGACGACAACCGCTCAAACTATAACTGGGCGGCCTATCTACAGGATCAGTTTTCCCTTCTGGACAAAAAAATCATCATCAGTGCCGGCTTACGTTATGATTATTACTCGACATTCGGAGGCACGACAAACGTCAGGACCTCCCTGATTTACAAGCCCTCCGAACAGACCGCATTGAAGCTCAACTATGGTAAGGGCTTCCGGGCGCCCAATTCCTATGAACTCTATTACTCCGACAACAACCAGTCACAGAAGGCCAATCCCGATCTCCAACCCGAGAAAATCGATTCCTATGAGCTTGTCCTCGAGCACTACTGGAAGAACTATCGCTTCTCCCTTTCCGGCTACTACTACTCGATCAGTGACGTGATCAGTCTTCATACAGATCCTGCCGACGGGCTTCTCGTATTCAAGAACATGGACGACATCGAATCAAAAGGGGCCGAGTTCGAAGTCGAAGGGAAGTGGGCCAGGGGCATCGAAGGGAAAATGAGCTACTCTCTGCAAAAAAGTGAAGACGAGAAAACGGGAGCCACTCAGCCAAATTCTCCTAAACATCTCGTAAAATCCAATCTTTATGTGCCGATTACCGGAGAAAAGCTCGCCGCCGGGCTGGAAGTTCAGTACACCTCTTCCTGCAAATCTTATCAGGGAAACAGGGTTGAAGATTTCGTCGTCGTCAATTTGACGTTGCTCAGCCGTAATCTCTGGAAAAATCTTGAGATTTCCGGAACCGTCTACAACCTTTTCAATACGGAATACGAAACGCCGGCCTCTACCGAGCACTTGCAGGATACCATCTCCCAGGATGGCAGAAACTTCAGGATAAAACTCACCTATAAGTTTTAAAAAAGGAACAGCGTGGGAATATGATTTCCGTCAAAGAACTTAATCCTGAGAATAAAGCAGGCGAAAACGGAGAGGGTCCCTCATCTTCAACCCAGACAGACTCAAGGGAAAATTCCCCTTTGCAACAGCCGTATCGGGAAATGCCGAAGCGCCCCTTCTGGCTCGGGATTCGCGGCAAACTGATCGCAATTTTCGTCGCGATCAAGGTGATACCGCTGATCATGCTGTGCTGGCTCGCCTGGCATGAGGTTGTTTCTCTCGGTCGGCATCTTGAACAGCGAACAGCCCTGATGGTGAAAGAAACCCGCAACCTCGTGAGAGATGTAGGCAGAAAGGCGGGCGAAGATTCGATTCGGGCCCTGGACTTGAAATCACGCGAGGCCATCGAGCGCCTGACCACGGATACGGCAAGACAGGTCGCCGATTTTCTCTATCAGCGCGATCAGCAGGTTTTACTGGCATCCCAGCTTCCTCCCGATGAAAAGCGGTATCGGCAGTTTTTGCAGCCGCTGATGCGTCCTGTTCTGGATCACGGCAAGTTTGTACTGAAAGATGACAAATGGGTCCCCGCAGAGCAGAACCAATCCCAGCCCGAAACCGTTATGACGGAGGTTCCGGACAATCGGACGGACTGGCATTACCGGCCGCCTGAACGCCAGGGCCGTCCCGTGTCGATTCCGATCTATTTGGAAATGACCTTCGTCGACCTCGACGGCGTCGAAAAAATCAAGGTCACAACGGTTCCCTGGCTGTCCCCGAAGCTGCAGAATATTAAAAAACGCGAGAACACCTTCTGCAAGGCCGAAACGTACGGTTCCTCCCTGTCGCGCCTGAAACCGGGTGAGATTTATGTATCGGACGTCATCGGCGCTTACGTTCCCAGCCACATCATCGGCCCCTACACGCGGGAGGCCGCCCGAAAGAAGGGCGTTCCCTTCCAGCCCGAAGCGGAGGCCTATGCCGGCAAGGAAAATCCCGTAGGGCGGCGCTTCCGGGGGCTAGTACGATGGGCGACCCCGGTAGTCGACTCCGGCAGGATTATCGGCTATGTCACCCTCGCCCTGGACCATACCCATCTCAACGAATTCACCCGGACCATCGTACCCACCGATGAGCGATACACCGCCATCAACGACGCCGCATCGGGTAACTATGCCTTTATATGGGATTACAAAGGACGCAGCATCTGTCATCCAAGACACCACAGCATCTGCGGTTATGATCCTCAAACCGGCAAACAGGCAACCCCTTGGCTCGATACGGAAATTTATGAAAAATGGAAAAAGAGCGGTCTGAATATCGACAAATTTTTAGATCGAGCCCCCCAGTTTTCTTCGCCGTCGCTTCAAAAGAAGCCCGCAGCGGAATTGACAAAGGCCGGCTCGGTGGGGCTGGATGGACGTTTTCTCAATTTCGCCCCTCAATGCAAGGGTTGGCATGAATTGACGAGCAAAGGAGGCTCCGGCTCGTTTCTGATCTTCTGGACCGGACTGTGGAAACTCACTACGGCCGCCACTATTCCTTATTACACCGGTCAATATGCCGGTTCCGCTCGGGGATTCGGCTACGTTACGATCGGCGCCGACGTCAACGAATTCCATGCCGCCGCAGCCGAGTCGGCAAAGCAGCTTCAGGCCCTCACCAACCGTTATGCCGGAATGGTGGACAAGGAAAACGAGAAAACAAAAAAGGAGATCAATAACTCCCTTGCTTCAGCCGCCCAGTCCCTAAGTCTAAGTACGCTGTTGATGGTCATAATCGTCATTGTCGTGGCGATCTGGATGGCCGCCGTGCTGACGCGAAGAATCACCGCCATGATTTCCGGCATCCGACTTTTCCAGACCGGGAAAATGGATCATCGTCTCGATGCGACCTCAAATGATGAAATGGGCGATCTGGCCCTTTCCTTCAACGAAATGGCAGATGAATTGCAATCTTCGATTCGGCGCGTCGTGGAAAGCGAATTAAGGGAAAAGATGAAGGAAAAGGATGCCCTCATCGCCTACAATGCCGGGCTTTTTGAATCGGCAAGCTCCTACTTCCATAACATCGGCAACTCCCTGGCCGGTATCAACGGCAAGCTGCTCAACATCCGCAAGGTGCTGGAATCAAGCAGCCAGTATCCGGAGGCGTTCCGCATGATACGTGAAGCACACGCCGCAGCTCTAGCCGATGGGGGAAAGGACGACCGCACTGTCGAACTGCTGGCGCGGATGGAAGAGATCCTGCTCTCGCGGTCATTGCCCCGTATTGCGGAAAATGTCGATGCCATCGCCAAGGCCCAGCATCATATGGTGCAAACCATCCGTTTCCAGCAGGACATGTGGAACTCCTCCAGACAGCGCGGCCTTAAATTCGTGCAGAAGATCAATCTGGCCGAACTGATTGAAAACGTTATCGAGGATTTCCGTCCCACCCTTGTGAAACGCCAAATAACGGTGAACATGGAACTGGATCGCGACATAACCATAAATAATCAAAAAAATCCTTTGATCCACGGCTTCACAAATGTCATAAAAAATGCGATTGAAGCCATTGACGCTGCAAAGAAGGAAAGGAGGGAGATCAACATTTTCTTGAGCTGCATGCCTGACGATTCCAATCGGGCAATCATACGCGTAATGGACAACGGCATCGGCATCCGCAGGGAAGACATGCCATTCCTGTTTCAATCAGGTTTCACCACCAAGAGCGACGGACACGGGCTGGGGATGCATTCGTTCCTTAATTTTCTGAACGAGAACAACGGCTCGATCAGGGCGGTAAGCGCCGGCCCGAATCTTGGTGCGGAGTTTATTCTGGAGATTGGCGATGAATAAGCGAATTCTGATAGCCGATGATGATGTCCAACTTCTGGAATACTACCGGAACATCTTCGAGCGGGATGACAGCCTCGATTTTCTCGTTACGAAAAGCACTGAGGAACCCTTTGTTCTTCAGACCTTTCCCGACGGAGAGCAGTTGGTGGATTTTTTCCTTTCCGAATACGAGCGGAAGGAACGAATACCACTCTGTCTGCTGGATATGCGCATGACAAAGATGGACGGCCTGACCGCCGCCGAGAAAATCCGCGCCGTCGATCCCGAGGTCATGATCGTCATCATTACCGCCTATACGGATGTCAGTCCCACCGAGATGAGGAAGCGCCTGCACGATAACATCTATTACATCAAGAAGCCCTTCGACGAGGACGAGCTCTACTCGCTCGTAAATTCCCTTCTCAAAAACTGGAACACCAGGCAGGCCTTGCAGGAAAGCGAAGCCAACTACCGGCGTCTGCTGGAACAGTCCAATGAGGGCATTCTCACCGTCGATCGCCGGGCAAATATAACTTTTGTCAATACAACGATGGCCCGGATGGTCGGATATGCTCCGGAAGAAATAAAAGGCATCTCTTTTTTCGAGATCATGGATGCAGAACATGCGAATCTGGTGAGAGACAAGATTTCACGCCGCGTCAAGGGCCTAAGCGAACGGTACGAGTTGGAACTTATCCGTAAAGACGGCGCCGTTGTCTTTGTCATGATTTCCGCATCGCCCGTGTATACCGGAAACGGCGATTTTGCCGGATCATTCTGTGTGGTGACCGATATCACTGAGTCGAAAGAGGCTTTTGAGTCGATGCTGAACGCCAGAAAAGAAGCGGAAGTTGCCAACCAGCGACTTCGAAGGAGCATAGAACAGTCAAGACAACTGGCGATCAAAGCGGAGAGCGCCAATAGAGCCAAAAGTGAATTCCTGGCAAACATGAGCCATGAAATTCGAACCCCGATGAACGGCATCCTCGGTTTTCTGGAACTGCTCCAGAAGGAAGAAGGCCTGACCGACCGGCAGCATCAATACGTTTCTACGGCGCTCGCCTCCGGCGAAACCCTACTGCAACTGGTCAACGACATCCTTGATTTCTCGAAAATCGAGGCGGGAAAGATGGAAATCGCCGTTACGCCGCTGGATCTCGCAGATCTAGTAAAAGAGGTGATGGAATTTTTCAAAAGTCAGGCGCAACTCAAGGGAATCGAATTGTCCTGCCATATGGAATCGGAAATACCATCCTCTCTTCATGGCGATCCTGTGCGCCTGCGTCAGGTGCTCGTCAATCTCTTGGGAAATGCCGTCAAATTTACCGAAAAGGGGAAAATCACGCTTTCCGTGTCGCTTGAAGAAGAGGCTGAACGGACGGCCCTTCTCCGCTTTGAGGTGCAGGATACGGGCGTCGGGATTGCCCCGGATGCAATCTCAAGGATATTCAACGCTTTTGCCCAGGAGGACGGCTCCACGACGCGGCAGTATGGAGGCACAGGCCTGGGACTGGCTATTGTCAGCCAGCTTGTTCCCATGATGGGCGGGAAGATCGAGGTCGAAAGCACCCAGGGAAGGGGCTCGACTTTCCGGTTTACGGCAAGACTGGAAAAACCTGATACCCGGGAAGCAACGGTACCCCATCCTTCGCCTTTGCCGACTCCACCCGCTGTCATGGAAGAACGGGAAAAGATGAAGCCCTTTGCCTCTTTCCGCATCCTTCTTGTGGAAGATAACCCCGTCAACCAGACTTTGAGCGCCGCAATGCTCGAATACTTCGGCTGCAGCGCGGACGTGGCCGACGACGGCCTGGAAGCTTTGGAAAAAGTGGCCGCCAATCAATATGACTTGATACTGATGGACTGCCAGATGCCGCGGATGGACGGTTATGAAGCAACAGCGGCCATCCGCAAACAGGAAGCGGAATACGGAACAGGCGGCAAATTCAGACATACTCCGATCATCGCCCTGACCGCCCATGCACTGGAAGGCGACAGAGAAATCTGTCTGACGGCGGGAATGGACGACTATCTGAGCAAGCCCTTCAAAGCCGATGAACTCCGGTCGGTCCTGTCTCGATGGCTGAATCCCGTCCGGAAAAACGAAGCAGCGCCGATACAAAACCAAAGATGACGGCAAGACGGCACTAAAGAGGCGACACAGTCATCACGTACGGATTTTGAATAACCGGCGACAAACCCGATTAAGACAGCGTTTCAATATGAAATTGGAATAATTCAAAGGAAGGAGAAAGCCTCTATGAGCAAAGACGGAAACTCAGCACCCTGCATTCTGCTTGTCGAAAGTGATCCAATAAGCCGGGAAATCGGACAGGCGATGTTGGAAAATTGCCGATGCCGGGTGCATGTTGTCGGAAGCGCCCATGAGGCGGTGGAGGCCTTTTCACTTCACTCCTTCGATATGATTTTTATGGAGTGCCGCAATCCGGAAACGGACGTCTTTAAAGCAACAGGCATGATCAGGAGCATGGAGTCCGGAAATATCGCCGCCGGCACAATAAGGCATACCCCCATTGTAGCCCTTTCGGCTTCCGCAACGGAGGGAAGCTGGGAAAAGTACCTGCAGGCGGGAATGGACGACTTTCTCGCCAAACCATACAGGATTGCCGATCTTCAGCAAATGCTCGACAGATGGATTTCCGTCCGGCGGAAAAACGGCGACTCCCCGCAGATTGCAGACCAAGATTCCCCTGCCGTCAACAGGGAAACACTCGATGAAATCGCTTCGCTCCAGCCGAAAGACTCGAAGACCATCCTGACAAAACTGATATCCCTGTATTTCGACAGTTCTTCAAAGCACATTCAGAATATTCTTGATGCCGTTAAAAACAACGATGTCGCCACCCTGCAGACGGCCGCCCATACCCTTAAATCGTCAAGTGCCAGTCTGGGAGCCATGAACCTCTCGGAAAAATGTAAAGAGCTGGAGATGATGGCAAGAAGCGGCGATATAACCGGTGCCGCCGACAAGTTTCCCTTACTGGAACGCGAGTACGGGAGGGTGCTGGAATCCTTGAATCTTTTCCTGGCCTCTCTTGAAAAATAGTTGACCGCTGTTTGTCAAATACGATTCCAAAAGAAGTATAACCTTGCAGTCCAACCGCAGATGACGTAGTCTTCACCGTCGATAAAACCATTTTGTCCCGACAAGAAGGCAAAGCGTCATTTCATGAACCAAACCCCACTCGAAAGTCTGAAAAAAATCTTCGGATACGATGCTTTCCGGCTCCACCAACAGGAGATAGTCGAGGGACTCATTCGCGGCGAGGATGCCTTTGTCCTGATGCCCACGGGCGGCGGCAAATCGCTCTGCTACCAGATTCCGGCCCTGCACCGTCCCGGGGTGGGCATCGTGGTTTCGCCCCTGATTTCCCTGATGAAAGACCAGGTCGACGCCCTCCGGGATTACGGCATCAAGGCCGCCTTCTACAATTCCTCCCTCAACGGCAGGGATGCCAGAAAGGTGCTGGCCATGCTCCACGGTCGGGAACTGGACCT
>MVQR01000085.1 GCA_002067815.1 Syntrophus sp. PtaB.Bin001
CTCTTTCCCCAAATCTGTACCTTTGGAAATGTTTTCCCTGAAAATGACTCCCGTTTCAATGTGGGGTACGTTAAACTTCTTCTGAACAATTGCGCCCTGTGTTCCTTTTCCACTCCCATTCGGTCCGAAAATGAGAATATTCATGCCAATGAAGCTCCTTTCGTCTCAAAAATGCATTTATCAGAAAACTGCACTCTTATAATGGATTAAACTGCTTTTGGCAATGAGAAAATGTTTTTGAATTGCAAGCCAATAACTGCTTATTAACATTACAGTGAAATTCATATATTTTTTATTTCTATCTTTCTTTTTAGCATTTTAAAAAGATATATATGGATAGACTTTTGTGTGATTTTGAAAAAAAATCATGGCAGCCTGCCACATTTTTAATGTGATCAAGTATTGCATGCACTAGAGGAACAGGAGGAACAATTAGACGAAGATGTATTACCAAATTTTCCTCCAAATACAGACATGACTTTTTCTACTTGATCAGAATTGCAATCAGGACAATTTACTTCACGTTTTTCGGAAACAGTGAAAAAGAGCACTTCAAAGATCTTTTCGCATTTGCTGCATCGAAATTCATAAATTGGCATTCAAATACTCCTCTATAATTGCCTCATCCTCAATTTCGTAAAGGAACAATTCTTCAATTCACTGAATCTCATATATGTATTGAGTTAAACCTTGTCAAGGAAATCCGTTTACGTTCTTTCTTTTATTTCAATGTCTTATTGACGAGTTACAACTGCTGTGTTAGTAATCGCCATATAAAAAATTAAGCATCTCTGGATGATCAGGGAAAAGGAACGGAACATGCCTATTTCAAAAAAAATCAACGGTTTGATGACGCGATCCTCCTGGATTAGAAAGATGTTTGAAGAAGGTTTGGTACTAAAAAAGCAGTATGGTGCAGATAGTGTTTTTGATTTTACCTTAGGGAATCCTAACCTTCCGCCACCTCCTGAATTCAGCCAAGCCTTAATTGAAATTGCTTCGCAAAACATTCCAGGTAAGCATGGTTATATGCCTAATGCCGGTTATCCTGAAACCAGAGAGGCGATAGCTGCATATTTATCAAAGGAATTCTCTATTCCATTGACGTTTGAGCATATCGTTATGACCTGTGGCGCCGCAGGAGCATTGAACGTAATCATGAAAACAATTCTGGATGCCGGTGATGAAGTCATAATACCTGTTCCTTACTTTGTTGAATACGAGTTCTATGTGGACAATGCCGGAGGAATCACTCGCTTGGTTCCGACAAAAGAAGATTTCAGTCTGGATCTTGATGCAATTAAGCAGGCTTTTACTGAAAGAACAAGGGCTGTTTTAATCAATACACCGAATAACCCCACTGGAAGGGTTTATGATGAGGAAAGCATCAAAGGACTTGCAGATATAATTGAGGAAAAGGGTAAAATTTACAATAAGACAGTTTATCTTGTTTCCGATGAACCTTACAGTGAAATTGTCTATGATGGGAAAAAGGCGCCGTCAATCATGAAATACTGCAAGGACAGCATCATTGCATCATCATATTCAAAATGCCTGTCCTTACCTGGCGAACGTATAGGTTATATTGCTCTTCACCCGGAATTGTCGGAGTTGCAAGAAGTAATAAGTGGAACAATTTTCTGCAACAGGATTCTTGGCTTCATTAATGCTCCTGCACTTATGCAGCGTGTTGTTTCCCAGATTCAAGGAGTCCATGTCAACGTTGAGGAATATAGAAGAAAGCGTGATCTTCTTTGTGACGGTTTGATTACGGGCGGTTATAGCTTTGCAAAACCGGAGGGTGCTTTTTACCTCTTCGTGCGATCTCCAATTGAAGATGATGTCAAATATGTTCGAACTCTACAAAAACGAAGAATTCTCACCACACCTGGAAGCGGCTTTGGTGGACCGGGCTACTTCCGCATTGCATATTGCGTAGATGACACTACGATTATCAATTCTATTCCCGGATTTGCAGAGACATTTCAAGAATGTCTAAAATAACAACGATTTTATCTAAAAATAATTAAAATTTTTCGGCTAATAATAAATTACATGGAAACCGGAAAACTCACCGATATACGGTTCATCAATCACCTCCAGATGTTCGACAACTGCGTTGGATGGTCCCTGTCTGCACCAATCTATCATTGCATCCACCCCCGGTTTAGTTCCTTCGAACAAAGCCTCAACCCGTCCATCGGCAAGATTTCTGACCCATCCATTAACCTGAAAGCCAATGGCTGTTTTTTGGGTATGAGCACGGAAAAATACTCCTTGAACTCTTCCTTTAACAAAAATATGAGCGCGTTTCATTTTCACTTTATACCTGCCATGACAAGAAATTCTTCTTCACTTAGTACGGGAACACCCGCGTCAAGGGCTTTCTGAAGTTTTGAACCGGCTGCCGCACCAGCTACCACATAATCTGTATTTCTTGTAACCGTGCCGGATGCCTGCCCCCCATGAGACTCTACGATTTTCTTTGCTTCATTACGTGTCATGCTTTCCATGACCCCCGTGAAGACAAATGTTTTCCCTGTGAGAAGGGAAGGGGAGGATATGACTGTTTCCGATGCCTTTGGTTTGATTCCGGCTTCCTTTAGCTTTTCAATTACTCGACAGTTTGAAGCATTTTTAAAAAACTGTGCGATACTGTTGCTCACTTCAGGACCAACATCCCTGATAGTCAGCAGTTCTGATTCTGATGCTGCCATAAGCCTTTCAATTTGCTGATACTTTTGAGCAAGAATTCTTGCCATATGTTCCCCGACATGACGAATTCCCAAAGCATATATAAATTTTTCCAAAGGTGGGTTTTTGGATCGGTCAATTGCAGAAAGCAGATTGTTTGCCGATTTTTCAGCCATTCTTTCAAGATTCAACAAGGATTCAAAAGAAAGATAATAAAGATCTGCAGGATCTGCCACAAGTTTCTTCTCTATGAGTTGAGCGATCATCTTTTCTCCCAACCCTTCGATATCCATGCCGCCACGTGAGGCAAAATGTATAATGTGTCCTCGAATCTGGGCTGGACAGGCTATGCCTATACATCGATGAGTTGCTTCTCCTGCAAGTCTGACCACCTCTGAGCCACATTCGGGACATTTCGTTGGAATCCGGAAAGGTTTTTCATTTCCTGTTCGCTTTGTTTCAATAACCTTTACAACCTCGGGAATTACATCTCCAGCCCTCTGGACAAGAACAGTATCTCCGACTCGTATGTCCTTCTTTTCGATTTCATCCTGATTGTGCAGCGTAGCCCGACTGACAGTGACGCCACCTACCTGAACGGGCTTCATGATGGCAACAGGTGTCAAAGCACCTGTTCTTCCCACCTGGGCAACAATATTCTCAATGACAGTTGTTGCCTGTGTCGCAGCAAACTTGCATGCCAACGCCCAGCGCGGGCTTCGGGATACGGCACCAAGACGGTTTTGCAGTGAAAGATCATCCACCTTGATTACCATTCCGTCGATTTCATAAGGCAATTCGTGTCTTCTTTCTTGAAGCTCATGGTAAAAATTAATGCATCCATGGATTGAGTCTAGTTGTCGAATCAAAGGATTTACTGAAAACCCCCAACGGCGAAGTGATTGCAGTACGTTCCAATGATTATAAAAGACTCTTCCTTTAACCAAACCAGTAGCGTAACAGAACATCTTAAGAGGTCTTTTTGCAGTAACGGCGGGATCAAGCTGTCTTAAAGATCCTGCAGCAGCATTGCGAGGGTTTGCAAAAGGTGCTTCGTTCGCTGCAAGTCGTCGTTCATTGAGATTCCTGAAAGCAATTGATTCCATATATATTTCACCGCGGATTTCGATTTGTTCGGGTAACGGGTTATCTGGTTCACCCTTAATCGCTAGCGGTATTGTATGGAGAGTGCGGATGTTCTGTGTAACATCTTCACCTATTGAACCATCACCGCGGGTCGCACCTTTTGTAAGAATTCCATTGATATAAATAAGATTTACGGCCACCCCGTCAATTTTTGGCTCTGCAACAAAAGAAAGTTTTTCTGAAGCACCCAAGAAACGTTTAAGACGTTCTTGAAATTCCAGAATTTCTTCTTCCGAAAAAGCATTTGCGAGACTTAGCATAGGAGTTAAATGCACAGATGTGGTAAACTTGGTAAGCGGTGCAGCACCAATCCTTTTGGTTGGTGAATCCTCCGTTTGTAACTCTGGATAGCTTCTTTCTAATTCAATTAGTTCTTTTAGAAGAAGATCATATTCAGCATCTGATATTTCCGGATCATCCAATTGATAATAACGGTGATTGTGATAGTTTATCAGATTTTTCAGATCTTCGATCTTTTTTCGAGCTACTTCAATATCCATCATTTAACCAGCCTTAAATTGGGCTTTCCTTTTTTGATATAGACAGTCTTTGGATTTTCTGCAGTAGTGTTCTGTAAACTGACGATTTGTTCATTAAAAATTTGGTTTTTCACCCTGACGGCATTGATGATAAAGAAAATTATTACTGATTTTTCCCATTCTTTTGTTGTTTCAAAATGTTCCATCTTATTCCTGTATTTTTCCCAAAGCCCCGAAAGGGAAGCCTCATCCATAGAAAGGACTTTTTCTGCTATCTTATCGAGTAATGAATCAAGCATAATCAAAACTCCATAGAACTATTTTGCATTAATTTAAAACAGGCTCAAAGAGAAAGTCAAATTTTATCGTGATTTTGAATTTTTACAGCACAAACGAAAATTATTTTTTAAATATCTTTTTATAAATTTTCATTAGAAATATTCTTTAAATTAAATTTATTGTTTTTTTTTGAAGTGATTTCTATATGAATTTTTATTTTTTTATTTTGACTTAATACACCAAGGAGAGAAAATTTTTTGAAAATAGGTGTGATTTCGGATACCCATCTTCTCGGTTACGATGAAAGATTGAAAGAAATCTTCAATCGGTATTTTCATGATGTAGATCTAATTCTGCACGTTGGCGATCTTGTGGAACTTTCAGTCCTTGATGTCTTTGGCGACCGAGAAATAAAAGCCGTGTGTGGGAATATGGATTCATTTTTCGTTCGACAAACCTTACCGGAACGATTAATTTTTGAAATCAAGGGCTTTCGTCTGGGAATGATGCATGGTTGGGGAAATGCAGAAAATCTTGAAAATAAAATTTATCAGCTTTTAAAGCCGGTTGATTGTGTAATTTACGGCCATACACATTATCCTGTAAACAAAGTTAAAGAGGGCGTTCTTTTTTTTAATCCTGGATCAGCAACAGACAAAAGATTTGCCAGATCAAATACAGTGGGTATTCTCGATATCGATGACAAGATAAGGGGGAAAATAATTGAAATTTAAAATTGCAAAAGTGGACTGTTTGCCGTATTACCTTGGAATTCATAATATCTATTAAGATTCAACGGCTTTTAAATAACACTCATTAACAAGGATAATAATATATGAAATCAATATATGCCCCGTGGCGGATGGCTTACATTAAAGGTGAAAAAGTTGAAGGATGTGTATTTTGCATGAACTCAGTGCGTGATGATAAATATGTTCTTTTTGATGGTAAAACGGCCTTTGTCATGCTGAATGCTTACCCATACACTAATGGGCATCTCATGATCATTCCTTTTCGTCATATAAACAGTCTAGATCAACTTCTTCCTGAAGAAAGACTTGAAATTTTTATGCTGCTGGACATCTCCGTCAGGGTTTTAAAGGAATCAATGAACCCGGACGGGTTCAACATAGGTATAAATCTTGGGAGGGCGGCAGGAGCGGGTATTGATGATCATATTCATATTCATGTTGTTCCACGATGGAACGGCGACACCAATTTCATGAGCGTTGTGGGAGACATTCGCGTTATACCTGATGATATCTTGAAGAGCTGCGAGCAATTAAAATCATGTTTCGAAAAATATCAGAGGGAGGACTAAAATGAAAATCGTTTATACTGTTATTATCGTTCTTTTGATTCTCTTTGTAATTACCTTTTCTCTGCAGAATACGCTGCCGGTACGCCTTGTATATTATGAGGCACTTGACGTTATATTGCCAGTTTATATGTTAATCTTTATAGCATTTCTTGTAGGTGTAATTTTTGCGGGTTTTATGGGAATTTTCGAACGCTACCGCTTGAATCGTACGATAAATCGTCTTAATCGAATGGTCAGGGATTTAAAAAGGGATGTGCGGGAAAACGAACCGCCTATAGTTCGTCAAGAAAACAAGGAACAAATTTCTGAATCGAACAACTGATCGGTTTGGATGAGTAAAGAAGAAAATATAAAATTCATAACGGATATAAACCTTGGCAAGCTCGCATTGCGCTTACGTATACTCGGTTATGATACTCTTTTTTATCGTGGGATGGCAGGTCTTAAATTCCTGGAAAAGGCCCAGGAAGAGAAACGCATTGTTTTAACGAGAAAAAGAGATTTGATAAAGAGGCAATTCCAGGGTGTTATCCAAATTGTGGAAAGCGATCGCGTTGAAAAACAGATTGAGGAGGTTTTAGAAAAACTTGTTTTAGAGCCTATACCTGCTAAATATTTCAGCATTTGTCTGAAATGCAACGCTCCGCTGCAAGAAGTACTGAAAGAGGAAATTTTAAATCGCGTTCCCACTTATGTATTTGATCATTATTCCCGGTTTATGGCCTGCCCTCAATGTGAGGCTGTCTACTGGCCGGGAACGCACATCCAAAATGCCTGGAAATGGATTAAGGCGTTGCACATTCCGACTCATCACCACTGATTTTTTCCAAGGCGTGCTTTATCGCAGGAAGTATGACTGAAAGATTTTCCCTGACACCTCTTGGACTTCCGGGAAGGTTGATAATCAATGTCCTTCCGCGGATACCTGTAACCGCCCTGGATATCATGGCATGCGGTGTCTTTTTTAGGCTTTCCTGTCGCATCGCCTCAGCCATTCCGGGAATCTCTTTATCGATAATCTCCTTTGTGGCATCGGGTGTTACATCCCGAGGTGAAACACCCGTCCCGCCTGTTGTGACAATTAAATCCAGATGTTTCCTGTCCGACAAATCAATCAAGGTTTCTTTGATCTGATCCTTTTCATCAGGGATTATAACTGTTTCGCTTATAGCAATAGAGATATCCATCAACATATGAACAACTTCTTTACCACTAAGATCCTCACGCTCTCCTCTGGATCCCTTGTCGCTAACAGTAACGACCCCTGCTCGAAACGTCATCAATTAAGCCTCTTCCTTCTTCGACTCCGCAATAATTTTTTCTGCCAGATGTGCTGGAACTTCTTCGTAATGTGAATGCGAATAAGTAAAGGTACCTCTCCCGCTTGTCATGGAAGTGAGATCAGGTGCATATTTCAGGATCTCAGCTAAAGGGACCTGCGCCTTTACGATCTGATTTGATCCTTTACTGTCCATTCCAAGAACTTTGCCGCGCCTACTGTTCAAATCCCCTATTACATCTCCCATATATTCATCAGGAATCTCGATTTCCATGTTTACGATAGGTTCAAGCAATATCGGCTGGCAAGACATGATCCCTTTTTTAAAAGCCATAGATCCGGCAATTTTGAAAGCCATTTCAGATGAATCAACGGTATGGTATGATCCATCAACCAGTGAAACTTTTATGTCTACGACCGGATAGCCGGCAATAACACCATCCGCCATGGCCTCTACTATTCCTTTTTCCACGGCAGGACGATATTGTTGTGGAATAACTCCACCAACAATCTTATCAGCAAATTCGAATCCACCGCCACGTGGCAATGGTTCGATGTCGATCCAACAGTCCCCGAACTGACCACGTCCGCCGGACTGCTTCTTGTAACGGCCCTGAACGTTGGTTTTACCCTTAATAGTTTCGCGATAAGGTACTTTCGGCTGCTTAAGATTGACTTCAACACCGAATTTCCGTTTCATTTTTTCCACATTCACTTCGATGTGAACCTGCCCCATACCGGAGAGAATCATCTCCTTTGTTTCCTCATTTCGGGTAAAAGTCAGAGTAGGATCTTCTTCGCTCAGTCGGAGTATGGAAGATACGAGTTTTTCTTCGTCTCCACGAGTCTTTGGCTCTATGGCGAAGGTCATAACCGCCGGCGGTGGCTGAACTTTTTCAAATATTATTGGATATTTCTCAGCACAGAGAGAATCGCCCGTTACTGCTTCCTTAAGTTTTGCAACAGCAGCAATATCACCTGGAATGAGAAGCTCAGCCGTTTTTTGATTTTTCCCCTCAAGATAAAAAACATTACCAAAACGTTCACTAGTCTTCCGAGTTGAGTTGTAAACGGGGGTATCAGATTTTAAGGTTCCAGAATATACTCGG
>MVQR01000086.1 GCA_002067815.1 Syntrophus sp. PtaB.Bin001
TATCCCAGCCTGATACGTGCGTCAAGGACAACGAGTCGGTCGGGAAGGGCCAGAAGCGGGTTGATGTCAACTTCCTGAATAGAACGATTGGCTAAAACGAGCGATGAAAATGACTGAATCGCTTCGACAAGTCCGTTTATGTTCGCGGCCGGTATGTGGCGGAAGCCATGCAGAATTCGGCTTATACGTGTTTCATTAATCATCTTGAGAACTTCTTCTCGATCCAGGGGTGGAATCCTGAGAGAGATGTCCTGATAGACTTCCGTAAACACGCCTCCACTGCCGAAAACGACGACAGGACCAAACTGGGGGTCTCTCTTGCAGCCTAACAGCAGTTCCGTTCCACCGGTTATTTGCTCCTGTACGAGGAAACCGGTAAGTCGAGCATCGGGGCATTTTTTACCGATAGAAAAAAGCATTTCACTGCAAGCATTGCGTAATGCCTCTGAATCTTTAATATTAAGCCGAATTCCTCCCACATCTGACTTGTGGATTATATCCGGGCTTTCTATCTTCAAAACAACGGGGTAGCCGATACGTTCCGCAGCGGCAACAGCCTCGTCAGCATTATCGACCTTTTCCCGGCGCACGGTTGAAAGGCCGCAATAATCAAGCACGGCAAAGGCATCTTCCTGATTCATAAAGCCTTTATCATAATTGGAAAGTAAGTTCTCAATCTGATTTTGCCCGGCAAGGGCGGAGACAGAGGGAGAGTATGCTGCGACACGTTTCTTGAGATAATGATGGTAACGATATAAAGTTGCCAGAGACTTGGCGGCCCTTTCCAGAGACGAATAGGCAACGACATTTTTCTCTTTTTCAAGTTCTTCAATATAATCCAGCCAGCGGCCGCCATAAGTCCAGGCCGCTATAGGTTTATGGGGATATTTATGTGCCGCTTCGTGAATAATTCCCGTTACATCGAGAAAATCTTTCTCCTTTTCCAGGAAGGAACCGGTAATGCAGATAACGGCATCGACATCAGGTTGTTGCAGCAGAGATTCAAGGGTCATTTTGTAGACATTGGTATAGCCGTATTTCATAGCGGCAGGCCAGACATCGATGGGGTTGTGCACTCGAAACCAGTCCGGGGAAAGGTCTTTGATGGTTTTTTTCGTCGACTCGCTTATTTCAGCCGTCTGCAGACCATATCTTGCGAACGCATCTACGGCATTTATTCCGGCGCCGCCGGATATGGTGATTACGCCAATCCTGTTTCCGCCGATTCCTGCAAAAGTTTGGAAGGTCTTATTTAAATCCATTACCTCGTCAGTATCGGCAGCCCGAATTAGGCCGCTTTGACGGAAGGCGGCATCATATACACGGTCTTCTCCAGTCATCGATCCGGTATGCGAACCAGCGGCACGCGATCCGGCGGGACTTGACCCGGTCTTGAAGATTATGACAGGTTTTATGGCAACGGCATCACGCGCGGCTTCCATGAATTTGACTCCGTTTCTTACCCCTTCCATATATATATTGATAACCTGAATCTTAGGGTCACGAGCCATATGGCCAATTAGGTCCGCATACTCGATATCGGCGGTATTTCCCGTATCGATGCAGAGGCCGGTTCCTCCAAGAAGTCCTGCATTGCCGACCACGAAGACACCGGACTGACAGAGTATTCCCACCGGAGCCAGTGGGTTTATAAAACGCATAAAGGAAGTGCAGAAGAAATTAAAGTTGTTAACCACGCCCAGCGTATTCGGACCGATGATGCGGATGCCTTTCTCTTCCGCTAGTTTCAGGATATTTTCCTGCATGACTACACCTTCGCGATCACCATCAGTAAATCCCTGTGCGACAATAATCACGATGCGGACTCCTTTTTCCGCACATTGACGGAAAAATTCGGGCACGGTGTCCCTTGGTGAACAGATAACGGCGATATCAGGAACTTCCGGCGCGTCAACAAGTGAAGTATATGCTGGGTATCCAAGGATCTCCCCGCCGGCGATATTGACGGGATATATTTTCCCCCTGTATCCCCATTCCAGAAGGACTTCCAAGGGATTATTACTTCCCTTGCCGGTACGACGCGTAACTCCAAGCAGGGCGATTGACTCGGGGGCAATTAATTTACGATAGTCATCCGCATTGAGCATGAAGGAGGGTGAAGTAGTGATGTTTTGATCATAGTCCGTTTTGATTTTGTCCGCGTTCATGAATTCTCCTCATAAGTGAAATATTTCTAAATCATTTGACTGAAAGCGAGCCGATCAAATCCGAAATATCGGATATATTGTTCTCATTTAGATAATGAATGATTCCGTCCAGGACATTCGTTGTAGCTCGTGGGTCGATAAAGTTGGCCGTGCCGATCTGAACTGCCTTTGCTCCGACTATGAGAAATTCCAAGGCGTCCATCGCATTCATTATACCGCCGAGTCCGATCACGGGAATTTTGACGCGGTTGACCGTCTGCCAGACCATTCTAAGGGCGACAGGCTTGATGGCTGGTCCTGAAAGGCCGCCGGTTATATTGTAAAGAAGGGGTTTGCG
Source organism: Syntrophus sp. PtaB.Bin001 (assembly GCA_002067815.1). Classification (GTDB taxonomy): domain Bacteria; phylum Desulfobacterota; class Syntrophia; order Syntrophales; family Syntrophaceae; genus Syntrophus. Next base: position 2,506 of record MVQR01000086.1, read on the forward strand.
ACTTTTAACGTCGACGGACATCCCGGTTATGGTATTGATGAGAGAAACGGCGTCGGCGCCTGCAGACTCTACGCTTTCGGCGATGAGCGCTATGTCGGTGACGTTCGGTGACAATTTCATTATTACCGGAAGATCCGTGGATTGTTTGACTCTTCTCACAACCTCGGCAGCCATCTCCGGATTCGATCCGAAAGCGACACCGCCTTTTTTTACATTGGGACAGGAGATGTTGACTTCCAATGCGGAAACCCCTCCTGCCGAGCTGAGAATCTCTGCGACTTTTCCGTATTCGTCAAGAGTTTCCCCGAAAATGTTCGCGATTATCTGTGTTGCAAAACCGTCAAGAAAAGGAAGTTTTTGTTCTATAAACGCCTTGACGCCGATATTCTGTAGGCCGATGGCATTTAGAAGTCCACAGGCTGTCTCCGCAAGACGTGGTGGAGGATTGCCTGCCCGAGGTTCCAGTGATAGCCCCTTGACAATGACTGCACCAAGCCTGTTCAAATCTACAAAAGAAGAATATTCCTCTCCATAGCCGAAAGTGCCGGATGCCGTCATTATGGGGTTTTTGAGCTGAAGATTGCCGATATTGACACCCATTCGCGGGTTCAGAATTTCATTGCAGTCATTTATTTCAGAGTTCATGCATTTATCACAGGCAAAAAAACAATTTATACAATATTTTCAGATGTCAAGACGAAAAATGCTTCTATTTTACTTAACGCTGGACTTTCCAGTTTTAGGAGGCTTCAAAATTATCGCCCAGGCCTTAAGCAAAGCACAAGATTCCTCATTTTTCAATTCGCAGGCCTTTTGAAGATTTTCTTCCGATTTTTTGATCTGACCGAGATTCCGATAAGCAAGTCCACGTCCGAGATAAGATTCCGAATAATCCGGCTTCAAGGTGATAGCGGCATTGTAATCATTGATGGCCATATCGTTATCGCCTTTTAGATACCAGGTATCGCCTCGTTTTATGTAGGCTTCCGCAAATTTCGGATCAATTCGGATTGAATTGGAAAAACACTGGAGAGCTTGATCATATTGTTCCTTTATTAGGTAGCCGATTCCTTTGTTGTAGTAGAAAGAAGAATCCTTGCCTGCTGAAAAAGCCTCGGTGTCGGTTGCTGTTTGACTCTTTTGATTCCCTTCGACCTTTTCCTTTGCAGACGATTTGTCTTCAAGAATATGGGTTTTTCTTGTTTTTTCCTTTTCCGGCGCAGCCATCAAGGGATTTACATTTGTGTGATCTTTAATATTCCGATTTTCCGGCTGGGTAGGCATCGATTTATTTACGGCGGACTGTTCAGACTTTGAAGTTTCGGCCTTTGGCGATGTTGAGGCTACTTCCGATAAAGACCTGCTTTTGTCCTGAACATCATTTCGTTTTAATTCAATGGCAAAATAAGAAATAATGCGTTCATTCTTGAGTTTCATCAAGGCTTTATTAGCTGATTCACGGCTCTCGAAAGTTCCGACGTAGATTCTGTCAAATTCACCCATTCCTTTCAAATTCGTTTTGCTTATCCACGCCTTATATCCTTTTTTCTCGAGCGTTTTTACTAAGCTTTCAGCATTTGCCGAGTTCTTAAAAGAGGCGACATGGGCGATATAGATCGTCGAGCTTTTTTGCTCGACGGCCCATCCGTGTATGGAAAGAGAAATTACGCAGATACCAGAGAAAAAGACAAAAATCCACTTCTGATAAATAAGAAAAAAAAGGTTTCTCGACATTTTTGATAATTCCTCCTCCTGAAGAAGAATATCTTCGGAACACAAGGGAAGATTTACAACATGACTATAAAGTCATGGAAGACATTATAAATAAAACCATCATGACCAGATTAGCCGTCGGATGTCAAATACCGGACCATCTTTACATACCCGTTGATATTCAACTGTACCCGATGATGTTTTAATCGGAACAGCACAGCCGAGACATGCACCAAGACCGCAGGCCATTCTTTCTTCTACGGAAATTTGACAGGAAAATGGGAAATCACGAAGCACTTCTGCAATACGTCTCATCATGCCTTCCGGTCCGCAGGCATAAATGCACGAATCTTTGGCACTGTAACGGTTAATTTCGCGTTCAAAAAGATCTGTAACCAGACCTTGGTATCCCATGCTGCCATCGTCAGTACAGATTCGTATATCGGAGCAATAAGTCGAAAACCTCTCCAGGCCGGCAAGAGCGCATCCATGCCGGCCGCCGATATAAGCAGTTATTTCAAATGATGAAACTTTCAAGGCAGCGTTCAAATGTGCAGCTAAAAAAGTTAACGGAGATACCCCGATCCCACCGGCAATCAAAATCACGTGCTTAAAGTCAAGATTTATCGAATAACCATTTCCAAGCGGCCCTAATAGCGAGATTTTCTTTCCTTTATCGAGTAATGACAGCTTATTAGTGCCTTGGCCCGTTATGTGATAAAAAATTTCCAAAAAAGAGCAATTGTGATTTCTTTCAAATCCATAAATGCTCATGGGTCTTGACAGGAGTGGCGCCTGTATATCTTTTTCCCTGACCATTACAAACTGACCTGGAACTGGGGTTGGGAAAGATGATGGCAATTCGATACGCATTAAAAAATGTTCTTTAATGGTCTGTTCATTAAATATTATTTTACCATTCATCACCATGGGAGTGATCCGCATAAAAATATCCTTGAAAAGATTATTTCCCGCTATGGAGTTTGTATCCCAACCGATGTCAAGTCCAGTTCCATGATTAAGGCATCTTCATTCTTTACAGAATAATAAGATGGCCGGACACCATTTATCATAAAACCAAGTTTTTCATAGAGATTAATTGCTGCTTTATTAGTAGACCTGACTTCAAGCGTTGCTGACTTATATCCTTCACTGCAAAATGTATGAAAAATAGAATTCATTATGAAAGTTGCCAACCCGAAACGCCGGAATTCAGGTTTGACAGCAATCTTTTGAATCTGTATTTCATCGGCAACCAGCCAGTAAATCGTATAACCGGCAAGAATTAGTTTATCAAATGAGGCCAACCAGACAGTAATATTGCGCGATATGGAAATTGAAAGTTCCTGGATAAACATTCCAGATGTCCAGGGATCAGGAAAGCTGGACACTTCAATTGCCATGATTTCTTCAAGGTAATTTTTTTTCAACGGTAAAATCAAAAGATTAGTTTTGTCTAAATTGTCAGAGAGCATGAACAACTTCCAGAATAGTTGTTATCAGTAAGAATATACCGCAGAAAACAGGGACCATTCCTCGAAGATGAATTGTATTCATAGCCACAGAAATTCCCAGCAGGGGAAAGAATAAAAATATCAAATTCAATGCTTTAAGAATAGAAGGTGAAAAATGTGGAAAGAGAAACAATGTTAGTGAAATACCTGGATAAAGAAAGCAAAGAATAAGGAAAAATGAAAAGAAAAAATAAAGAACAGGGGAAAGCAGGTGTCTTACCGCTATACCGTTGATATCGGATTTTTCGGCACAGCGTAATGCTCCTTTTGACAATCGGTCATTCAAACGATTATAAAAAATATCCATTTTCTGTCCGACAAAACCGATAGGTATGTAAATAAGTATAGAAAAAGTCATTATTTCACGGAGATTGTGACCGATGGCCTGAGTTGATAATATCGAGGAAGCTGCTATGAGAATTGCAGTGAGAGAGTCATTGGGAGGTACAAATGTTCCTATCGGTAAACGATCGATCCAGAATAATTCAATCAGGGCGCCTATTAAAAGACCAGAATAAGCATCACCGAGAAATAGGCCTATAAGTGGGGCTGCTATTACCGGCCTTGCAATCATGCTTTGAAGCACTATTCGATCAAGACAGATGAAACCTCCCAACAAAGAAACCAATACAGATTGGATAAACATCCGGGCAGCCGATCAAAAATGTAAATTCTATGGTTCAGGTGATTTTAAATAATTTCTGAGATTACAAGATCTTTCCTTGGGAACACGCCTAACCTCAATAGTTACTTCGTCATTCATCAAAAACTTAAGGTCATCTATATCCTGTTTGCCAAGCATGACGGAAGGGAGGCACATCATTGCACAGTTTTCACTATAAACATTACCTATATCCAATTGATGAAATCTGAACCCTGCTTCGTAAGCCCTTACGGCGTCAGCTATGCATGAAAAAAGAACGAGAGTTCTTTGGCCTTTTGTTTGAAAACTTGGATAATTTTTAATGAATTCCTTCACCGAAGTTATAATTATTTCAGTATCATTGGGAACTGCCATTCTCATTACAGTTTCACGAAAATAATCTGAAGCAACCCCATCATTGGCGACGATGATGCAGGTAACCCTAAGAAAAGGCACCCAGGCCTCAAGGATCTGCCCGTGAATAAGACGGTCGTCAACCCTTACAAAGACTATTTCGCGATTGCTTTCCAATGTATTAGTCGGCAACTTTTTTGTCCAAGACCTCGCTGGCAAGGTAAATATTCTTTCTGCCGTAATCGGTTACATAAGTGGCAAAATCTCGGAGATTCATATCACGTCGAATATCAGATACTTTTAAAAGCATGGGAAGATTCACGCCTGTGACTACTTCGACTTTGTCTCTTTTCAAAAAAGAAAGAGATAAGTTGGAAGGGGTTCCTCCAAAGAGATCTGTAAGTATCAAAACACCTTGACCTTGGTCGAGCTTCTTGATGGCAGTACTTATTTCCTTTTTAAGCAATTCAACGCCTTTAAACTGATCAACCGAAACATGCATTAACACTTGCGACGGGCCCTTGATAAGCTCTGCTGCTTTGATTAATTCATTACCGACGTTGCCATGTGTTATAACTAAAACCCCAACCATGAGCACTCCTTCCCATCAAATCACGACTATTGAGGGTTGACGCTAATGGATTCATCAAGAAATGTCAAGAATTATGAAATGATCGCTGAGTTCAAGAAAAAAATAATGATGAAAGATATCCTGTGAAGAGAAGAAATTTCCATAATTGATTTCGAGAAATCATATACATCAGGAATTATGTTCCGGGAAAATTTTATTTAATTCTCAGCTTAATTTCATAATCATGATATCTAGCTGTAATTATTGGATAATAAATAATGTAATTACGGGCATGCTCTCTGCAAGAGCATGCAAAGACATAAAATATTGAGGTATGGAAATGGAAACAATTACCACTAGCAATGATAAGATAATGAAAAAACAGCAAGGTATTATCGATTTCATATCAGCCGGTTCGAAATCTGAAAAAACTATTATGAGAAACAAAAAAAAGGGGACTGATTATGGAAAAGGGGACCTGGATGCTTCCTCGTTTCAAAATTACCTGAAAGAAACTGTCGAGAAGAATACCCCGGCGGAGAAAGCTAACAATAAGGATGTTAAAGCGGAAAATGAAACAACACATGATGTGGAATATATTGAGTACGATGAAGAAACAATTTCTCCCTATAATGTTTCAAATTTTCTCCTTGAAAATGAAAAAAGCGAGACTTTGACTGAAATTAACATTAATCGGAATATATCCGGCAAAGGTTTGATTCAGGAAAATCAAGGGAAATATCTCTCGGATTTATTGAATAAAAATGAACTTGCCGTAATGCAACAATGGGAGACGGAAAGTTTAAATACTGGAACCATGATCTACGGCGATGAAAATGTAAACGGTGAAACAATTTCTGAAATGATGGAAGATATATCAAAGGCAAAGACATCGAACACTGATTTTCCTTTACTAAAGGAAATCAAGGGGGATCAAAATCAAGTAAGTCCTGATGAAAAAGGATCAAAAATAAAGAATGCCATCCAATTCTCTCAACTGAAT
>MVQR01000087.1 GCA_002067815.1 Syntrophus sp. PtaB.Bin001
ACTGATACTCAACGAGACGCTTTTAGGCGAGGGTATTTTTTCCGTTCAGGAAATGACACTGGTACTTTCTTCCGGTTTGTTGCTCAGCATTCCCGGAAATGCCGGTCTTGCTCCTTTCAACTTGAATCTTCCCGGTACGACAAAAGTGTCCGTGTATCTGCACATCCTTGATGATAAGCCGGCGGCCGACAGCAGCCCGGGAGGTTGGGGCGACGATATCGATGAAAGGATACCTAGGCGGATGCACAGGATGGCCCTCTCTTCGGAGCAGGATTATCCCAATGCTGTCGAGATGTTGAAGCTGGCTGAATTTACTAAGAGTCCCGAGGGCACCTGGCAGCTTTCGCAGGACTATGTGCCTCCACTGCTGCAAATGGGCACGTCTCCTTTTTTAAGGAGTGAGATCGAGGCCCTTTCCGAAGCGCTGGGCCTTTTTCAATACAATCTATACATGGACGCCGTTTCTTACCTGAGCGGAGACAGCCTGTCCAGCGTCAAGCAATGCCTTAAGAGCGTTTTCCGAACCCAGAGGCTGCTGGCCAATCTGGTTTCCCAGGTCCATCTTCATCCCTTCTTCCTCTGTGAAGAGTTGCTGACTCTTTATACCGAGGTATGCTTTTACAGAAACACGACGCCGGAAAACATCACTTCCGCATATAACCATGATCAGCTGGCCTTTCTCCATACGGTTATCGATCTCATCAACAAGCAGATGCAGATGGTGCGAAGCCTGCCGCCTTATCTGCCCTTCGAACTGAGTGACAACATCTACAAGGTCAAGCTGCCCGACGAGATTCGCCAGGCTACGGCCGTATATCTGCTGGCGCAGAAAGACCGGGTCATCAGCCGGCTTTCCCTTGACGACCTGAAACTGGCAAGCCTTTCCCGGTTGCCTGTGGTCCATAAGATGGCCCTGCAGGGAATACCCTTTAAAAGAGTCGAACATCCTTCCTTTCAGCATTCCTTTGGAGCGGAGGTTGAGTTCTATCTGATGCGGGAAGGAGAAGAATGGGATCACGCGCTGAATGAAAAAATGGTCGCTTTTTACAACAGGCCCGAACTGAAGGATACAGCCTTCTATATCTTCTGGCGTATCGAATAGACGAATATGCCGGGCTGAGTGCGGCAAAATGGACATAACCGATGGCGCTTTTCAGGAAATTCGGTGACGGCGGCTCTGCTGCCGACAAGGACAAAGACATTCAGGATATTATCGAGAATCTGAATTACGTGCTCAATACCAAGAAGGGCTACGGCAGCTTCCTGCCCGATTTCGGAATCCGGGACATGAACGAATACAGCTCCCGTGATCAACTGGCTGCCGTCATCATGGAAGAAGTAAAATTCAACATCGAGCGTTACGAACCGAGGCTGCAGCTTTTGAAGATCTCTATTGAGAAAAATAACGATCCTTTCCGCATTTCCTTTAAAATTGAATGCCGGGTAAAGGAGACCCAGAAGGCGTTATTTATGGAATTCAACTCCGTCTATAACGATTTTCACATCAGGAATTGATGATCAACTCTCCGGAGTCGGAAATGTTTACCGATAATCTGCAAATGAAACTGGTGCTGACCATCGATAACGGGAACCCCATCGATGTGCCGGGCGCTTCCATAAAGACCCTGAAAGCGGATATCCACCCCTACGGCTTTACCGCCGATCTGAGTTTCTGGGTATCTTCGGAAACCGGCGGTGATCCGCTCTTCGACCAATTTGTCACCCAGGGTCTGATACAGGTAAAACTGGATATCGAGCCGCATTTCAAGCCTGAGGATGGGGATATCGAGCCTTTGACGCTTCAGGGTTTTGTAACCGACAAAGTGCTGCTCAAAGAACTCACGATTGAAAATGTCAATCTCAAGAGCGATCCTGTTCTTTATCGGCATTACCGAATCAATTTCGCCGATCCGGCCCATGTGCTTTGGCGTCAGCATTTTCCCTGCGATTTGCTGGTCGACCAGACTGTCAAGGACCTCATCGAGGCCAACAAAGCGACGGGTGTGGAGCTGACCTATGACTGGGCGATATTGGACGACCAATTCGCCGTCAATGTGCTTTCCCCCGGCGCTCCGGATAAGGGAACCAGCTTTTATGATTTTATTGTCTGGTTTGCAGCAACTCACAACGGAGCATTCAATTACGACGGGCAGACTAATTCCTACACTCTTTCCGGGACAAAGAAACAGGATGGGGATGCGACCGCTATGAGTGAACTGGAAGTAGCGGATTACCGGATCGATTTTCCCGAAACTCTCCGTTGCAATGACAGATTTTTGAATGTTTCGGCGGAGAGTCCCCAGAAAAAAGAAACGACCCGGGATACGGTAAAGGAAGGCCTGAGGCGTGACTTTTTGCTGCGCGAGCCGATTACATCCGATTTTGAGGCGGCCTTCACTCTGGAATCAAGCAAGCAGAAGAGCCGGTACCATGGAATTTACCTGACCCACCGGCGTTTTCCCCAGCTGACATATCGGCCGGGAATTTTCGTCAAGTTGGAAGACGGCCTCTGGAGCGGCAAAATATTCCTCAAAGGGAAACAATACCGCGTGAAGGATATTTTTATTCAGGCCCATGCCGTGAATGACGATCCCGATGCCGATCACAATATGGCGAATGCACTGTACGATATTGATATGAATTCAGGGCTGGAACTAAAGGAAGAAAAAGCCTTGAACCTGCCGCCCTTTCAGGCCCCGTCATATCCGATATATGTTGAAGGAAAGATTGTCAGCGAACAGGGGAAGGATGAAGAAGAAACTTATCAGATATACCAGCATCCCCAGAAAGAGACCGATCAATACAAGGTCGCAATTCCGATTTTTGACGACAAGCAGGTTGTTTGTCCCTTTGAGCCTCTCTTTACGCCGGGGCACTTTTATTTTCCGGCATATAAAGGTGCCAGAGTTCTTGTGGCGCTTGGATTTCACAAGGCCCGGATAGTCAGGTTTCTTGACTGGCGCCCGGGTGGTCGCCTGCCCATGGACACACAGGGAGATCACATCCTCTTCGGCAAGAGCGACGACAGCAATACATCCATCAGCCATGTCTATGTGGACAATAAACCGCAGCTGAACATGAAGCGCACATCCAGTAAAGACACCGAAATAATCCAGCTGCAGGAAGGCACGATTATTATCCAGACCAAAGATGAAAGCTCACAGTAGAAATAAATAAAGACGGATTTCGATTATGGGAAACCTTGTTTGCCGCGTAGAGCTCGATAAGAAAAAGGGAATAGTCCTGACGGTCGAAAATGGCGAGGGTAAGATCACCCAGACCGTTGTCATGGATGGAACGAAGATCACAACAACCGTCAAAGGGTCAAGCCAAACGAGCACGATCACCCAACAGGAAGACAGCATTGCAATTGACTGCAAAACTTTTACCTTGAATGCAGAAACGATCAAGTGCGTCTCCACCAAGGAGACAAGCCACGAAAGCGGTCAGGATTTCAATATCAAAAGCAGCAGCAATTTAAATGCATCGGCGACAAACAATGCCAAGTATTCAGCCATGAATACCAGTATCGAGAGCACGTCCGAAACCAAGGCAAGCGGAATGACCCTGAAATTCGCCGGAACGGCCAGTGGGGAATTAAAGGCCCCTTCAATAAAGGTTGAGGCGACCGGCATGATGGATATTAAATCGAGCGGTATTGCCAATATCAAAGGTTCCATCGTCAATATCAAAGACATCGTCAATATAGGTTAAAACCAGGTAATCGGGTAACATGAGGATAGACGAAGGCCTGTATAAAGCATTTCTGGAAGAGATGAGCGCCCTGGAAAATTTCCGTATCGCTTACGCATCCTTGCATCCCGGCGTTCCTCTGGACCGCGAAGATCCGGACGTAAGGCGGTTGATCGAAGCGATGGCCCTTTTTTCCGCCCGCACGCGTCTTGCCGGTTCGCGTAACATAAGCGCCACGAGCCGGCGGATATTCCAGCAGTTTTTCCCTTATCTGCTGTCTCCTCTGCCTTCGATGGCCATTGTGCAGGCAATGCCCACCCGGCAGTTTGTAGAGCCGGTCGTTTTTCCTAAGGGATCGGAAATCATCCTTTCTCCTGAATCCGGCGGCGGTGCGGTTTTCCGGACCTTAAGCGAACTGCGCATTCTGCCCGTAACGATTACCAAATTCAGCATGCTTTTGAAGGACAAAGGGTACCGGATTGCCCTTCGCTTCGGTGCATCCTTTACCCGCAGCGAAGACATAGGGATGCTCAGCTTCTGTATCAACCATCTCAACAATTATGAATCTTCCCAGACGGTGCTTTTTCATCTCCAACGCCATCTTCGAAAGGCATCGGTAATTTTTGACGAAAAAGTCGACGAGGAATCCTCCGGCATCCCCTGTGACGTATCCTTCGGCCTGCCACAGGATGATGATAATTTTGAACATCCTCTCCACAGGGAAAGAATTTTTTTTCACTTCCCCTGGCAGGACGCCTTCCTGAATGTTCAAGTACCTCAGGTTTCTCGGAGCTGGAGCGACTTTACCATCATGCTTGACCTTGACGCCGGCTGGCCCCGAAAGCTTGTTCTGAACAAAGACGTATTCCAGCTTTTTGCCGTTCCCGTCGTCAATCTCCGGCATGCAATGGCCCAGCCGATCAGCTGCAACGGGACTCAGGAACGCTATACGGTGCGTCATCCGGACATGAACTACGGATTCGAGGTCCATTCCGTGCAGGGTGTCTACGAGGTTGCGAAAGAAGGCATGACCTTCATAAAGCCGGGCATCCTTTCCGGTTCGGCGCCGTCATACGAAACGGAAGAGCAGGTGGATAATCAGGGACACAAGCGCCATTATCTCCACCTCCATTTTCCCGAAGCATTTGAAAGATCGCGAACCATCGCGACAGAAGCCCTCTGGTTTCAGCCCTGGTTTACGGATAAAATTTCGGAAAGGCTGACCGTTGTACCCTACAGTCGAAGAACGGTCGGGCTTAAGTGGGATTTGCTCGTCAGCCCGATTCCCCATGCCGAAAACCTTTTTCGGGACAGCATCGAGGGCTTCCTCCATTTTCTTACGCTGACCAACCGGGAAACCTTGGGTCGTGATGAATTGATGGACATCCTGCAGGTCATGGGTGTCATGAGACAGAAACAGTTTCAGACGCTGACCGAATTGCTTGTAGATGTGAGAATCGAAAAATCGCCGATGCGGGACACTCAGTTCTCGGGCCTGTTAAAGCATGGATATATCCTGCGATTTCAGGAATATGATCCAAGCATGGAACCCCTCATGGAGATTTTCCTCAAGCGGGTGGAAAATATTCTCAACGCCTGGATCTCCGGCGCTAAAATAGGGCTTCAAAAAGAGATAGCCGGCAGCAAATAAGGATGGACTAAAGCAAAGGAAGTAAAATGAAAAATAAATCATGGGAAGCCATACATGAGATTTACACCAGGATGGAGAAACTCTGTGGAAAAAGCCTGTATCTGCCTGAGGAATCGCTCTATGCCGCCAGGGAAGGGCAGCAGGAAGGAGAAGAAAGACAGCCTGATACCGGAGAGGTCTACAGCATCGACGACATTGTACGCATCCGGGCGGAACTGAGGAATCAGCTGGACTTCCTAAAGGCTACCCTTGCCGAACAGTATTCCGAGAGAGACACGTACATGGTCCTTTTCGCAATTGTGGCTCAAATCGATGAACTGATCCAGACAAACTTTTTGCGCACTCTAAACACCGCCTGGCCGCTTCTTCAGAAAGAACTCTTTCAAATCGAGGATGCGGGGGAGGTCTTTTACGAAATCCTGGATGACATTCTGGCAAAGCCCCAGACTCCCACTTTTGTTTACGAAGTCTATTATTTCTGCATGCGTTACGGATTCCGCGGGCGATACGAAAACAATCCCGTCAAGGTCATGGAATACCTTAAAAAGCTTCAGGCAAAACTCAAGCAGGATGAGATAGATCTGCCTCCTGCACAAGTCGAGGAAATGGTGAAACTCAAACATTTCAGCTCACCGTATTGGAATTATCTGGTAACGGCGGGCGTGCTTGTCGTTGCCTATTTCCTTTTCGTTATTCTGGGTAAATTTCAATGAAAAACCCGACAATTAAGCAATATGAAGTAAGCATCGGCTGGAAATTCCGTTCCGCCGGAAGTTGCAAATCCCGTTTACGCCGACAGCGGTAGAGCCATGCCTAACAAAATCGATGAACTCTTTTCCCCGGAACGTATCCGCCGGAATTGGCAGAAGACGGAAAAACGCGCAGAAAAGCCGGTCTTTGTCGAAGCGGCAGATCAATCGCCGCTGAAGATTGTTGAAGAGGTGCATACAGTTGTAAAAAGGCGCTTTTTTGGAGATGAGGCCGAAGCGCTCCACCTCCTTCTGGAGGAGTTGCAGGCCTTGCTTTCGGCAGCCTTTCCGACAGCTGAAAGAAGTTCGACGCCGGAGGACCAGGAGGAAAATTTGTCTGCCATTCATGAGGTCCTGAATCGTCTGGAGGATCTTGTTGATGCTTTTGAGATGGCGGACCGTCGGCGACAGTGTAAATGACCCCAGGCGACAGAGATTGAATTATTGATGGGATTTCCCCGTGAACGATCTGGAAAAAAGTGTAGCAGAAAGAATTCATGAGTTTGACATAATCTCTCTTTTGCATCTTCTTGCAACCATGGATTACTCTCCGGAAGAAATCCGGTTTAGAAGCAACAACAGCATCTGTTCGCAATCCGGCCTAATCCATGACATTTCGTTCAAACATGAGCCGGTTCGCGAGGCGGTGATCACCATGAACATGGGGCTTCTTGGCGTTCAATCTCCACTTCCCTCCTATTTCAGAAAAAAAATGGAAAACGAAGAGATCGGCAAGGCCTCGCTCGCAGATTTCCTCGGATACTTTGATCATCACCTGATCCGTAATTATATCTGTAACGTTTATCCGGAAATAAACGCTTTTTTTTTCTCCCACTGGGAGCTGACCAAGCGGCGTAATCTTCATATTCTCAATCTGAAATCGATAGGGACGCTGCACTGGCTTTTTCAGAAGGTTTTTCCCGAGATCGGCGTTCAGGTGGAAAATGCCGTCTTGAGCAGTGACATGCAGACCAAACCACTCCGTCTGGGAGAAACCATCCTCGGCAACGACGCGGTTTTCGGCAACAAAACCAGTGTCCTGATTAACGGCCTCAGGGTCACTCTTTACAGTGAGGAGGAAATGACCGATACCCGGGTGCCCTGGCCGAGAGAAATAAAGAACCGGCTTACCGGTCTGGTGTTTCCCATTCTTCAACCGGTTGGCATCGATCTGGAAATTCTTCTTGTCCTGAAATCCCAAAAAAGGTGGGTGCGTCTTCATGCTGAAACCTATCTGGGTTATGACAGGATTCAAAGCGGGGAGGAAACCTATCGGCGGGTCCGAGTTTACAGGGGGCATATCGGCGAATTCTTCCGTGCCGCCGCCGGACCGAGCTAACTGAAATTCGAAGGAAAGTGAAAGGAATTCCTATGGAATGTAAAAGATGTGGCATCGACCTGACCGAAAAGGAGTACAAAAATGTCGCTTCCTGGTTTTTCTGCCTGGATTGTTTTCAAGCTTTGATGGCCAAGGCCGAAGAGAAGAAAGACGAACCGGCGATGATGCCTGCGCCGAAAATGTCCGGCGAAGAGCAGCAATGTGTGCTTTGCGAAGAGAAAATCGAAGAAGGCACGGGCTGCAAAATGCTTGGGATGATGCTTTGCCGGGAATGTTACGAAAATCTGGTCAAGAAACCGGACATACCGCCCCTACCGGAAGCCGGTGAAGATGAGCAGGCTGTGGACGCCTCGGAGAAACCGGCGGTGATGCAGGTGCGCGTCGATTTCAGCAGCCCGGTTCAATGTTACGGCTGCGGTCGGCAGATTCCCGCTGTTGGCAGCAAGCAATTCGACGAACAGCCCTACTGTCCTGACTGCTACTACCGGTTGCCGGAAATAATAGCCCAAAAACCGAAACCCTTTCAAAAGCCCGTTGATGCCCCGCCTTCCGATAAAGTCCGGGAAAACCGCTCAGACAATCAGGGCTATGAAGACGGACACATCTGTCAGGCCTGTCAGCGCCGGGTGCTTCCGGACAACCTGGAGACGGTTGAGGGGTTTGAAATCTGCCGGGCCTGCCTGACGACCGATCAGGAAACCGCCCTGGAAATTGCCCGCATAAGGCATCGCAAAACCCTGGAGAAGATACTGAAAGAGCTCGCTTAGCAGATAAAATTACATCCTGGAGAACTCAATGAATATCGAACTTATACAAGGAACGCTTGAAGTGAGCGAAAGTCCCGGCCTG
>MVQR01000088.1 GCA_002067815.1 Syntrophus sp. PtaB.Bin001
AATGGCGAGATCTTCATTTCCTTTCCTCCTTACATAATTTATCATCTATGGATAAGCATGCTAGCCATGCCTGATCATTACGGATTTTCAACATGTACTAAATGTACCCTTTGTTTAGCCCTCATTTTGTTTTGAAAAAAATAATGAATGGAATTCAAGTAATGATACGAATGCATCAGCCTAAATGATAATCACTGAATTTCCCTTGTCAATAATGGATGAGATTTTTTGTGGAGGTCTTTTGATATGAGAAATCTTTGCGGTCCCGCCTGTACCTCTGAAGCTGGACCGCAAAGATTTAATTAGGGAAGGTTACGGTAATGATGGAAGCGATGTAAGCAAACTTGTTTCAGGATAAGCCAAGCCCGATCAGGTTCTCTTATCCCGTTGTGATCGGTATTTTCTTGCCTTTGGACTGAGCCTCCTCGGTCTTGGGAAGTTTAACTGTAAGCAGCCCATTCTTAAAGGCAGCTTCCACCTTTTCCAGGTTGATGCCCCCCTTGGGCAGAGGGATCACGCGATGGAAGGAACCGTAGGACCTTTCCAGACGATAATAATCTTTCCCTTTATCTTCCTGTTCCTCCTTTTTTTCACCTTTAATCGTTACGCTGTCATCGGAAACAAGCACTTCAACATCCTTCTCATCAATTCCCGGAATCTCGGCCTTGATGGTAAAGTCTTCGTCGCTTTCCCGTACATCAATTGAGGGTGAAAAACCGGTATAACGATCTTCCAAAGCGCCGAAATGCTCAAGATCGAAGCCACGGAAGAAGTCATCAAACAGCCGATTCATTTCCCTCTGCAGTGAATAGAAGGGATGTTCCTCCTCACCTTTTGAAGGTGCTTCCGATCTCCTCCGAAGCGAGGGCAAAAGACTTTTGAATGCCATGGTCTTTCCTCCTTTTTATATTGTATTTATTTTCTTCTTAACCTGCCTTGATGGCTATTTTCTTTGCTTTGACAGGTTCCGCTTTATGTAACACCAGGCGAAGAACGCCATTCTTTACGGTAGCTTCGATTTTTTCCCGATCCACTTCTTCAGACAGTGTGAAAGTTCGCTGGTAATCGCCAATATCGTATTCCGCATAGAGTATCCGACGTTTCTCCTCTCCGGTCTTTTCAACCGTTCCATTGATTTTCAGGACGTTCTTGTCCAGAATGACTTCTACCGAATTTTCATCAACCCCGGGAACGTCGGCAATAAGCACCATAGCTTCCTGAGTTTCGTAAATATCCACTTTTGGCGTAAAAATCTTTATGTTCTTAGTTCTTTCCGATTCAACGGGTTCTTGCCCCGGTTGCTTGGCAGCTTGATATTCCTGAACCATAGAGTATTCCTCCTTAGCTATTCCGACTTGATGGAAATTTTGCGTGGTTTGTCCTCTTCAGCTCGCGGCAGATAGATCTGCAGAATTCCTTTTTCGTAATTTGCTTCGACTTTGTCCTGGTCAACCTGGAAAGGTAACTGCAGTCCCCGACTGAAGCGGCCGAACCCTCTTTCCTGGCGGTGATAACGGCAACCCTCCTCGAGTTTTTCCGGTTCTCTTGTTCCTGTTATATACAGAACGTCGCCCTTTGTAGTGATTTCAATCTGATCGGTATTAATTCCGGGTATTTCCGCTTTGACCAATACATCATCTTCGCCGATCCATACATTAACAGGTGGATAGTGCTGGTCATACTCCTGGTTCAATCCTGAAAAAAAACGGTTCATTTCCTTCTGGAAACGCACCATTTCCGGAAACATGTCCATCATCCTTCCCATTCTCCAAATTCCCGGTCCAAACATATCGTTTTCCTCCTCCTATAATATAATTGTGGATCAAGAACCTGCAGGACATCTTTAACTTGCTCTTGAATCGGGCCCTGAAACAAACGAAATATTTTCGATCAATATCCTGAAATCGTTCAGGATAATTAATTTTGAAACTAATATAGTCACCAAAGTATGGTTGTCAAGGCAAGCTGGAAGGCATCGGAAGGATGAAAGAGCTTGTTGTTCTGGTTGTATATGTAGTTATTTTAATAAAGCCCGGTCCAACCTTGTGCAAAAAGTCGGACCGGGTTGAAGTTAAATCCGTATGGAGAATCTAACGAAATGCTGGTTATTGAAGGCTGGAGGCGCCGCGGGATTTTTCGTAGGAGGCCATGACCATCGGAAGATTGCCCTGGATATTGTCGATATTGTAAATGTCTGGACGGAAATTGAGGTTGCCCTCCCGGTCAGTCCAGACCGTTTCGTAAACGATGTGAACCGGAACCGGTTCGGGCAGTTTAATAGTTTTGTTCTTTCCCTTCCGGATTTCGGCTTGGATATTCTTGCTTGTCCAGAGGGCATTTTGCTGTCCCTGAAGCAGATAAACGGCAAGATCCACTGGTTTTTCTATTCGGATGCATCCATGGCTGAAACTTCGCCGGTTTTGCCCGAAGAGACTGCGCGTCGGGGTGTCATGGATGTAAATATCGCATTCGTTGGAAAAAACGAATTTGATGCGGCCAAGGGGGTTGCCCGGTCCCGGTTCCTGCCTCAGCAGGTATGGAAAATTCGAGGCGGACACTCTGGACCAATTGACTGATCCCGGGGCGACGGGTCTGGACTGATTACCGACGGAAAAAAGCTTCATATTTTTCCCTAGATATTGGGGGTTTTTCTTTAGCTTGGGGAGGAATTCATCCCCTGCGATGCTTTTGGGAACTCGCCAATAGGGATTCAATTCGAGATAGGTAATCCGGCTGCTTAATAAATTAGTCCTTGTTTTTGTTTTTCCTACGATAGCCCGGATGTTCATGACAACATTGTCATCTTCCACAACTTCAAGGTTGAAATCGGGGATATTGATAAGAATATGACGATATCCAAGATCGTATGGCAACCATCGCAGCCGGTCCAGATTGACTGCGATCTGACATATGCGGACCTCTACGGGAGTGTTCAGCTCTTTCAATGTGGGCGGACCAACTACGCCGTCTTCCCGGAGGCCGTGCTGCCGTTGAAATTGACGGATAGCCGTTTCCAGGTTCTGATCGAAATAATCATTCTGGATTGTTTTCGAAGCATCAAGTGTCCCGGAGGTCATCATCAAACGAGTTCTCAACTGATTGACCCTGCTGTCGCGCATTCCCTTTTTCAGGGTACGTCCGGCCGGAATCTGCGGCCATCCCCCATATTCAGCAATATCGATATAATCGTTAAGACGTTCCCGAAGTTTATTGTAGCCGTAAAATTGGGGGGCGAGTTCGTTAAGAGTCTCTTCCACGTCTCCGTTTTTCATAACCTTGCCAAGCGTTTCGAGAAGGTTCGTTTGCCTTTGTTTAAAGACCCATCCGGGATACTGCCTGTGATGGTCGGCCCGTCCGCCTGCAAAATGAGCTGCATAGGAGAAAAAAGCTTCCGTCAGCAGCAGATCAAGATCTGCGAGCGTTTCGCTGTTTAGAGGCATGCCTTGTTCCTTATCCTGATTGATTGCTGTCATCAGGGATTCAATGCGATCGACTCCGTAATCCTGCGGACATAAACCTTCACGATAGGCTCGCTTTAAGACGCCCAGCAGCGCGACCGCCTGCGGAGATGGTCCCTCTTGTCCGCTCCAGGCGGGAAACCCCCTGCGTCCTTGATAAAAACTTTTCAGCAACTGAGCGGTATCTTGATCGTTGTATGTAAAATTAAGCAGGGACCTTCCTGTTGCCGTTATAATCCTCTGCTGGATGCGTTCTGCGACCTCTTCAGGCAAAGTGCTTGCAGCCTGCATTCCGGTTGTTATAAACCAAGTCAGGACTGTCCCGATCAAAATCAGAACCGGAGCAATATGGGTTTTCTTCAGCCGTATGTAAAACCGATATTTATAGGGGAACATGCCCGTTTTCTCTTCTTTTTGTATTTCAGCGGCGCCTGCCGTTAATCTTTTACATAAAACTGCATTTTAAGACCGGCCACCTCCACAATATCACCATCTTTGAGATCATAACGGGATATGATCTCCTGACCGTTGACTTTCATGGATTTACCCCCTGACGGATTGATGAAATAACCCTCTTTCCTTCGGTTGACCAGTGCGGCTACCTTGGGAGCAAGAAAACCTTTCAGCCGGATGCCTGCACCGTCTTCCTTCCCGATGGTCGTGACCCTCTCTTTCATGAGGTAATCCCTTTTTTCCGTCGAACCGCTCACAATAACGAAGCCGCCGAGGGGTTCCGGTTTGCTTTTGTCCGTGGCAGCCAGAAGATTTCTTTGATCTTGTGGTGTAATCACCATGGTTTCATCCATGGATCTTCCCCGCAAGGTCGAATTTCGTGTATCCTCTTCCCTGTTCTTTTCGGAAATCACGTCCAAGGTGTGAATTCCGACAAGAACTACATCGCCGTTGAAAACCTCGCTTTTAAAAACTTTTTGGCCGTTGACATAAGTCCCGTTGAGGCTGTTTGTATCCTCGACAAAGAGAGAATCTCCTTCATTTATAAATTTCGCATGATGTCCGGAGACAGCCTGATTATCAATTACAATATCATTATCCGGCTTTCTGCCGATGGTTATGACATCCTGATTGAGGGGGATTTCTTTGACAACGGCTCCTTTAAATTTAAGTAAAACCTCAGCCATTCTTCACCTCCTGAACCAATTAAAAAATTTGAAAACCGATGCAAACCGGCGCTTCTTGGCAAGGTAGCCGGCAATCACGGTGATGTTGTCTTTTCCTCCATTCTGATTGGCCATGTGGATCAGCTTCTCGCAGGCAACGGATGGATTGTCCAGAGAAATTGCCGTCCGCAAAATGTCGCGATCGGAAATCATCCCGGATAAACCGTCGGTGCATAGGATAAGCACATCGCCTTCCGCAAGGGTCATTTCGCCCAGATCGACTTCCACGAAAGGTGCGATTCCGAGAGCCCTAGTCAGTACATGCCGAATGCTGGACTTTTCTGCTTCCTCTTTTGATATCAGGTCATGCTTCACCTGCTCATATACCAAGGTATGATCATCGGTCAACTGTTCAATTTCACCAGCCCTGACCAGGTAGATCCTGCTGTCCCCCACATGGGCGATGCTCAATTTTTTCCCCTGGATTAAAAGCGCTGCCAGGGTTGTCCCCATACCATGCAGCAGGGGATTGTTCCTTGATGCTTCATGAATCGCAGTATTTGCCAAATGGATTGCGGAACAAAGCTGATTGGTTGCCTCGGAATAATTTTCATTATAACAGGAGGAAAACAGAGGCGCCTTGCCTTCGTTGGCCTGTAGGAAATAGTTTCGTAATACATCAACAGCGATTTTGCTGGCAATTTCTCCTGATGCATGTCCTCCCATGCCGTCTGCTACAGCCAGAAGCCCCTGCTTCGGATCTAGAAAAAAGTCATCTTCGTTGTTTGGTCGGACGAGTCCCTTATCGGTTTGGCCGGCAACATTCAGCTTCAAGATCATCTCCTAAATTTTGAGATAGGCGGTAAGGTCCTTAACAAGTTCTTCCCCGTGCTGGTAGCGTTTTTCAATGTCTTTTTCCATAGCCTTATCCATAATGTCCGCAAAGAGTTCCGGGAGGTGCGGCGCCCTTTCCCTGAGCGGTTTGGGGGTTGTGGAAGTGATTTTGTACATCAGAGTGCCGATGCTTTCTCCCTGGAATGGCTTTTCACCGGTCAACAGTTCATAAAAAACGACCCCGAGAGAAAAAAGATCCGAACGTCCATCGATCTTCTGACCGGAAATCTGTTCCGGCGACATATAACTTGGCGTGCCGAGAACAACCCCCGTCTGTGTTTTGGAAGAACTCATGACGCGGGCTATGCCGAAATCGGCGACCCGAATTTCACCATTCTTCAGTATCATGATATTGGAAGGTTTGATATCCCGGTGCACCACACCGTTTTTATGGGCATAGTCCAATGCATTGGCCACCAGGGATACGATCCGGACGACTTCCGGGATGGGTAGGAGATTGTCCTTGCTGCAATATTTGACTAGATCCGTTCCATCCAGCAATTCCATGGCCATGTAAGCGAGATCGGAATCCTCTCCCACGTCGTAAATAGTGACGATGTTGGGATGAGACAGCTTTCCTGCCGCTTCGGCTTCCAGGAAAAACCTCTTTTTTGTTTCCAGGAGCCTCGAATCCTCAATTTCTTCATAACGCAGAGTTTTGATGGCCACTTCTCTGTTGATTTTGGGATCCTTGCCCAAATAAACGGTTCCCATGGCCCCGCGTCCCAATTCCCGGCTGATCTCGTAACGACCGATGGTCGGTTTTACTTCCGTTACTTCCATAATTACCGTATCATCCTTTTTGGCATTGGCAGGTTTATAATTCATGGTATCTCCCGCCAGCTTTATTCTCTGAATCCGGTCATTGATGTCCTTGTAACTGCCGCTTTGGGCCAGGTGCTTATAAACCGCGACAGCCTTGGTGAACAGCCGCTTTCTCTCAAAATCAAGCCCTAGATTGTACAGAAGCTCTTTCATGGATTTGTCCTCGACGGGACATTTCTTGAATGTTTCGAACGCCATATCCAGCATACCCTGCCCCTGAAAGGAAAGACCGAGCATTTTATTGGCCTCCACACTGTCAGTCTCGATGCGTGTCTTGGGTTTTTCCGAAAAGAGATATTTCCAGGGTGCCATAACCGTGAAACCGAGAACCAGGACCAGGGAGGGATGGACAAGCTTAATCCAGCAGCCGTGAACGGCTAATAGATACACCCCCATTCCGATCCAGGGGACCAAAAGGGCCGGCAAGGCGGCGGCGCTGTAAAGAGGTGTGAGTCGTGGAATAGCCAGGGTGATAAAGCATCCGAATAGTATCATGACTCCCAGTTCGAGCCAAAAGGCCCATGAGGGGCGCTGAATATGTTCCTGATGAAGGATGTTATCCACGGCGCTTGCGATGCCGATCCAGGAAGGCGTATCGGTTCCGATTGGCGTGGCTTGAAAAGTTCCCAACCCCTTGGCGTTAAGTGTGATGATCACAATCTTGTTCTTAAACACTTCAGGACGAACCTTGTTGTTGATAACATCAACAAATGAATAAACTGGTACATTCTTATTATAGTTGATCAGCATTTGATTCTTATCGAAGACGGGAATTCGGGCATTGCCGACTTCCATCTTATCTTGCAATCGGATGTGGTCGATGTTGTATTTGAGATATTTCATAGTAAGCTGCAGGGCAAAGGAAGGATAATAACGATTCTGATAATTGATAAGAAGTGGTTCGCTCCTTACTGCCCCATCTTTATCCTTGGCAACGTTGGTATGGCCGAGCGCTAGAGCCGGAGTCGCGAACTCCGCGATAGGAGCAACAATTTCCCTGGCAGTCAAGCTCGGGGTTGCTGGGTGAAGTTTGACGGAGTTTTTTGTCAAATAATCCGGGAGGGCTTCAACAGCCTCAAGCGAGTTTCCCAGAACAAAGTGTAAGGGAAGAACAACCCTATGACTGCGAGCGATGGATGCAGCCAGCAGGGCGTCATTATCGAGGCGTTCCTCAGCTTCTTTCAGATTTGTATAGAGCTGTCCATCACGGATGCCTTTTGCCTCTATTCCTGTAAGAATATTCCTGATTTCGGCTAGCCCCTGGTTATATTCTTTTTCAGGGTACTGAATATCAAGCCCAATCACCCTTGCTTCATAAGTCTGCAGCATCCCGATAATCCGGGCTATATAGCTTCTGTTCCAAGGCCAGCGGCCAATTGAGGCAATGCTGTCATCATCGATTCCAACTATTACTACGTTGGAAATAGGCGCGTGATCCCTGAAGTGAGAAACAAAGTCATAAGTCTTATATTCCAGTCGCTCGGTAGGACTCCATCGGAAAATGTAGATGCCTATTAACAGCGCTACGAGGAAAAAACCGATCATTAAATCAGTAACAAGCGAATTTTTAAACTTATTCATAGTTCTTCCCAATTCTTGTCCTTCATAATCGGACAAGGATTTAACAGATGCGTCAAAATTTCAGAGAGTTCCGACCATTTAATGCCGGAAGTTGTTTGTAGAATTGCAACAGAGAACGATATTGTTACCCCTGGGTGCATTTTATGCAAAATACGACCCCAAGATGACGATATGGATAAATAAATTTTGCCATGGTTGCTTCTCCATAGTTTTCAGGGATATTTTTTTCCAGAAATAGTACATTAATAATGTTGATTAGATTCAAGACTTTAAGACCGATTGCAGCTAAACTTTCATTTGGACTCACTGCTGTCCCAATGTTAGTTAAATAAATTCAACTGGTTGCTGATCTGCTCGTCCTGGTTTGTGTAGGTTGCAT
>MVQR01000089.1 GCA_002067815.1 Syntrophus sp. PtaB.Bin001
AAAAGTGGTCTTTTACGGGCCGTCAATGGAAGATTTTGAAGGGGAAAAGGCTCTGTTGGAAGAGGCTAAAGCCGGTATTCCCGTTGCCGATGAAACGGAGCTGCGGGAAGCGATGCTGTCTTTGCTAGCCGATCCCGATGCACTGAGATGCCGGGGTGAGCAGGGCCGCCTCGCCGTAGCCGCAAATGCCGGCGCTGCCCGCCGTTATGCCGATCTTATTGGGTCCCATTTGGAGAAGCAATAACTGCTTCCAGCCGTTCCATAAGTGGTCCCAGGCTTTCCGGCTGGAGTGCGGAGACGGCAATGGCGTTGAAACGCCGACAGAGGGTCTGCATAAGAGACTTGTCGGTAAAACGATCGGCCTTATTGAAAACTCTCAGAGTTGTCTTTTCTTTTATTCCGATTTCTTCCAGAATTTTTTCCACAGCGGTAATATGGCTTTCAAAACCCGGGTTGCTCACATCAATTACATGTAGGAGAATGTCTGCTTCATAAAGTTCTTCCAATGTCGCCTTGAAGGCGGAGAAAAGGTCTGCAGGAAGGTCCCGGATAAAGCCGACAGTGTCTGTTATGACGGCTTCAGTATCCCGGGGAAAGCGCAGCCGTGAACTTTTGGGATCCAGAGTAGCGAAAAGAAGATCTTCCGTAAAGGTGCGGCTTTTTGTGAGCGTATTGAGCAGTGTGGATTTTCCGGCATTGGTGTAACCGACAATGGAGATTACGGGCAGGCCGGTTCGTTCCCGCTTTAACCGCCGCTGTCCTCGCGACTTTTCTATGTTCCGGATATCCTCCTCCAGGTGTTGTATCCGGTCCCGCACCCGCCGCCGATTAATTTCCAGCTTCGTTTCCCCCGGCCCCCGGCCGCCGATTCCCCCGGTGAGGCGGGACATGCCCGTGTGGCGGGTTGCCAGGCGGGGCAGCAGATATTTCAATTGGGCCAGTTCCACCTGAATCTTCCCTTCCCGGCTGTGAGCGCGACGAGCGAAGATATCGAGGATAACCTGAGTCCGATCAATAACTTTCATTTCCGTAAAATCCGCGATGGAACGAACCTGAGCCGGGGTCAGCTCGTGGTCGAAGATGAGCAGATTGGCGCCTATCTGCAGGGCTTTGATGATGACATCGGCAAGTTTACCCTTACCGAGGAGATATTTTGGATCAAGCTGTGTCCTATGCTGGATGATTTTGTCAAAGACTTCAACGTTACAGGAACGGGCAAGCTCCCGGAGTTCCTCCAACGAGCCCTGGCTGTCGAAGAGGGGATTGGTTTCCACCCGCAGGAGGATGGCCCGGTCTGCGGAATCAACCTTGCGGGAACGCTGTGTTTTTGCAAATTCATTTTCCAGTACGGCAATGAAGGCGAGAAAATCCGGCTTCAAATCGGAAATTCTCTGGGGTGGTCGAATCAGCCAGTAGCTGCCGTCGGGGTTTTCCGGGATTAGATGGGCGATATGGACAACGCCGGGAAGGCCATCAGAACCGGTTTCCACTGCACAGATAAGATCGAGACGGAGGAGCGCAAGGTCGCTTAAATCCTCGGCATTCAGGGGTTCAGGGTTCAGATGGGTATGAATCAAACGCAAACCCTTGAAACGAACTGATGAAGAACGGAATCCTTCCAGACTGGGGATCAAAATGTTTCTGTGGGTGCCGACGATGACATATGCCACTTCGCCGCGTCGACTGAGCAGGATTCCGATCTGACGGTTGATTTCCCGGGACAGTTCTGTAAGCTGCCGGGCAATTTCCTGCGTGACAACCTGCTCCGGCGGCACCCGCCTCCGGTATAATTGTTCAATCCCTCGCAGCTGAATCGGCTTTAATCCGGTGAGATTTCCGTATATTTTCTGGATAGTCTGTAACTCCTTTGCCAGGCAGAGTATTTCTGCATATTCTATTGATCAGAAATTATCACGCCAGTTCACCCCGGTCAAGAATCGATCGTTTCAGATTGGATCAAAGAAAAGCGCCTTGAAGGCTCAACCTTCAAGGCGCTTACTTGAAACTTTAGCTGATCAATACGACTGGAATCTTTCGCTTAGAAGGTGAGATCCAGTTTATTGAGGAGCAGGTAAGTGTCGTCAACCGTGGCATTGTTGTTGACGCCTTTGAAATAATCGCCAGCCCACAGATAACCGAAGCCTACCGTATAGGTCAGGTTGTCAAAAATCTTGTAGGAAGCGGTCAGGTCAGCTTCGTAGCCGTACTCGTGATCGACATAGTCAACAGTGGAGGCATTGGCGGGAGCAGTATGATCGGCAATGGCATAGGCCACCGAACCCTGGATGTTCCATTTGGGAGTCGGGTTGAATCCGGCATAAACCTTGACCTCATGAGCATTCGTCATGGCCATGTAGTCGTAGCCGGTTTGGCCGTACAAAGCACCGTTTCCGGTACCCAGCGTGCCTGCCCACCTGTTGGAGTAGTAACCCCACAGGATCAGGTTCTGTTGATCAAAAACCCGTCCGCCGTCGCTAGCGAAATTAACAGTTGCGCTCTTGGGATCCTGCCCGGAAACATAAGCATAAAGGGCTCCAAAATAGGCATTGCCCACATTGACTTTGCCGTGCAGATAGGCGCTCATTCCTCTCAGATTCCGATCGTCTCTGTCTACGTCATCTGCCCACTCTCTGAACTTACCGGTAAAATAGTTAAACTCCGCTTCAACAAAAACCGGTCCAAAAGTGGCCTGGGCATAGGGCTGAATGGCCCATATCTTTTGGTTGAAGCCAAATCCGGTAGTATTAAAAGCCGAATTCGCATCTGACGTCTGCGCACTGCGGATGTGCCTGATCTTCAAGCCGGCGCTACCGCCCTTAAATTTGTACATCCCGTAAACATGATAACTGTCATTGTCACCATCAGCCTGACTGCGACGTGTGCCCCATAAGTTACCATCAGCGACGCTTTCATACATTTTTTCGTAGATGAAACCTGCGGTCAAATTGCCGAAATAGCCGAAATAAACTATCTGGTCGGAATCAATATCTTCGTCCGCAAATTTTGTACCCCAATTGCCGCTTGGTCCGCGACCGACCCTGAATTTCCCGTAGGGGATGGCAAAGTCGACATAGGCCCGGTCAAAGCTAATGTTCTTGGAATCATTATTCCTATCATTACCGTATGCGCCACCAGCATTGCGAGTTAGTTCTTCATTTTGATACCTTCCGAATTGACCCCATCGTCCTTCCAAGGCATCGAACTGAGTGTTCAAGGTCAACCCTTCGGCGATTTTGAATTGCGTTCCCACTCTCAGTCTCTGTGCAAAGAAAGAGGCTGTTGTCCGGTCTTCTTTGCTCAGGCCCCAGTCATTTGCCGAAGCTCCCAAAGCATAGTAGGAGCCGCTGAACTTCACATCCGCTGCGGAGGCGCTCATGGCGAACCCGGCGACCATCGCTACAGCGAGTAAGGCTACCCAAAATCTTTTCATTGTTTCCTCCTGAAAAATCGTTTCATTCCTTTATATGATTTTCCAACGGGCATCGGAAAACCACCCACAACCGCATGAATCTGTAAAATTATTACCTTACCTAGCTGTTAATATCTCTGCCGATATCCACCCCCCTTCGCCAATTATAATATCAATACATTTTAAGGAATCGCCTAAAGTTAAAATACAGCTCCGTTCAAACTAACTCAGAACTCGATGTTCGGCCGATACCTCTATAACCCTCGGATGCAGTTAATATGCCACTAGATAAGCTTTCTCGGGCGCTTCTCCCAACCTTCATTTTCCTTTAAATTTATTTTACAAAACCCACTGGATATTAAAGAAAAATAGGCAATTGTCCTGACTGGCTGGAGGAATCGACCGTTGTCGAACGTGAATGTAAAGGATGCATATTGCTTTCCGGTTTTTACTCAAAAATAAAAAAAGTGTGGCAAAAAGTACACAGTTTGAGGAGATCCGATGAATATTTGCAACGATGGGATGCCGAAAATATTGCTTGACATCAAAGGCGCATTGATATAGTGCAAAGCGCGTAACATCGTGGTTTGAAGTCATTTATTTCCCTCGCGTGCATTCTCGCCGGGGCAGAAATTCCTTAATTATTCAAGTTTTTTATTGTCAGGTGACAAGTCAGTGTTTCGTTCACATTGCGTATATTTTCTAACGCTTTCACTCCGCAAAGATATGGTGGAAGGGCAAGATTGCACAATGCCCCGGCCTGCTTTGAAATATGGTAAAAATGTTCCAAATTGGCAAATGCAAAAAAAAGAAGTACCAGAGTTTAAATTATCAAAACCTTAAAGGGAGGTAAAAATGGGAGAAGAGTCGATATTGAAAGAGTTCTATCCGGTACCTGAGAGAATATTGGCAAAAGCCTGGGTGAAGGGCCGGGCAGAGTATGACAAGCTGTATGCGGAATCCATTGCCGATCCGGCATCCTGGTGGGCAAAGCAGGCTGATGAAATCCTGACCTTCTACAAGAAGTGGGATAAAGTCATGGATTACAACTTTGACATCCGCAAGGGACCCATCTTTGCGAAGTTTTTTGAAGGCGCGAAACTGAACGTGTCTTATAACTGCCTCGACCGCCATCTGGCAACGAAGGGCGACAAAGTAGCCATCCAGTGGGAAGGCAATGAACCCGGCGAGCAGAAGGCTTATACCTATAAGCAGCTCCATACGGAAGTTTGCAAGTTCGCCAATGTTTTGAAGAAGCACGGCATCAAGAGAGGCGACCGTGTCTGCATCTACACCCCCATGGTAGTCGAAGCCGCCATTGCAATGCTGGCCTGCACCCGCATCGGCGCCATCCATGCTATCGTGTTCGGCGGTTTCAGCTCCGACGCACTGGCCGTCCGTATTCAGGATTCCCAGGCAAAACTCCTGGTGGTGTGCGACGGTACCTTCCGTGGCGCCAAGGCCGTTCCCCAGAAGAAGGACGCCGATGTGGCCCTGAAGGAATGCCCCACCGTCGAAAAGGTGATCGTTGTTAAGCGCGTGGGCGACAAGATTGCCTGCGAAATGACCCCGGGAAGAGACCTCTGGTGGCATGATGAAATGGCCACGGTGGACGCCAACTGCGAATGCGAGCAGATGGATGCGGAAGACACCCTCTTCGTCCTTTACACCTCTGGTTCCACGGGACAGCCCAAGGGCGCCCTCCACACCACGGCCGGTTATCTCCTCTATGCCGCTTACACCTCTAAATTTGCCTTTGACCTCCATGATGAAGATGTTCACTGGTGCACCGCCGACATCGGCTGGGTAACCGGGCACAGCTATGTCGTCTATGGACCTCTGACCCTCGGTGCGACCTCCATCATGTTCGAAGGCGTTCCCAATTATCCGAACTACAGCCGTTTCTGGCAGGTTGTGGAGAAATACAAGGTTACATCCTTCTATACCGCTCCGACGGCCATCCGTGCCATTGCCAAGGAAGGCGATGAATGGTTGAAAGGTATCGATCTGTCCTCTCTGCGCGTTCTGTCTTCCGTCGGCGAGCCCCTGAATCCGGAGGCATGGCAGTGGTTCTTCGAGAAGATCGGTGGCGGGAAGTGCCCCATCGTCGATACCTGGTGGCAGACCGAAACGGGCGGACACATGATCCTTCCTCTGCCCGGAGCCATTGACATCAAACCAGCAAAGCCGGCACTGCCCATCATGGGCGTCGTTCCCGCACTGGTTGACGACCAGACCGGCGAATTACTGACCAACATGGAAGCCACTGGCGCTCTCTGCTTCAAGACGGCGTGGCCCGGCATCACCCGGACAATCTACGGTGACCATAAACGTTATGAGGAAACCTATTTCGAACCTTATCCGGGCTTCTACTTCTCCGGTGACGGTGCGATGCGCGACAAGGACGGTTACTACCGGATCACCGGACGTATCGACGACGTCATCAATGTTTCCGGTCACCGCATGGGTACCGCCGAGATCGAGGCAACCCTGAACGCTCACGAAAAGGTCGCCGAATCCGCAGTTGTCGGTTATCCTCATGAAGTCAAAGGGCAGTCCATTTATGCCTATATCACCCTGAAGACGGGGTTTGAACCATCAGAAGAATTGAAGAAGGAACTGACAGCGTACGTAAGAACTATTATCGGGCCGATCGCTACTCCCGAAAAGATCCAGTGGGCCGATGGTCTTCCCAAGACGAGAAGCGGTAAGATCATGCGCCGCATCCTGAAGAAAGTTGCCGCCAATGAGCTTAACGATCTGGGCGACACCAGCACGCTGGCCGATCCCGCCGTTGTGGATGATCTGATTAAGAACAGACTGTAATTGAGATAACGACCGGCGCAACGTCCCTTTTCAAAGGCGTTGCGCCGGAACGCTATAATAGAAAAAATATGAGGTTGGGTGCACATGCCGGATGAACTGTTCGGTGTGAAAGCATCCCGGAAGGAGGACATGTGAATATTGTTGCATGTGTAAAGCAGGTTCCGGATACGGAAGCACAGATTAAGGTAAAGCCGGACGGTTCAGGCATCGATGAATCCGGCATCAAGTGGGTCATGAACCCCTATGATGAATTCGGTGTGGAAGAAGCTTTAAAGCTGAAAGAAAAAGTGGGTGGCGATGTTACGATCGTCTGCGCCGGACCGGCGAGAGCGATGGAATCTATCCGTACCGCTCTGGCTATGGGTGCCGATAAGGGCATTCATATCGATGACCCAGCATTAGAGGGCGCCGATGCTTATGCAACCGCGCAGGTATTGGCCGCGGCGATCAAAGGAATTCCCCATGATATCATTTTCTGCGGTCAGAGAGCGATTGATGATGACTCCGGTCAAGTGGCTTCCGTTTTGGCGGAACTTCTTGACCTGCCTGTAGTGACAATCGTCACCAAGTTTGAAACGGATGGAAAGACCTGCAAGGTCGTCCGTCCCGTTGAAGGCGCCCAGTTTGTTATCGAGAGCCCACTGCCCTGTGTACTTACTGCGCAGAAAGGGTTGAATGAACCCCGCTATGCATCACTACCCGGTATCATGAAAGCCAAGAAGAAACCCGTCGATGTGAAAAAAGCAGCCGATCTGGGTGTGAGCGTAGAATCGAAGTCCAAGGTCGTCAAGATGGTACCGCCTCCGGCAAGACCTCCTGGAAAGATTATCAGCGGTGATGAACCGGCGGCAAAGGCTGCAGAACTGGCCAAACTGCTGAGAGAAGAGGCGAAGGTCATCTAATTACTGATCACGGAGGAAAATTAACATGGCAAAAGGTGTATGGATAGTAGCAGAACAAAGAGATGGCGCCTTCCGCAAGGTCTCTTTTGAAATTGCGAGTGCAGCCCGGAAGCTGGCAGATGAACTGGGTGATGAAGTAGGCGCTATTCTGTTGGGTTCCGGTGTTGAAGGAATCGCAGGCGAACTTGGTAAATACGGTGTGGATAAGGTATTTGTGGCTGATGACGCAGCATTTGAACCTTATACTACCGATGCTTATGCAATGGCTGTTGCGAAAGTCGTCAAAGAAAACGATCCCGCAATTCTTCTGTTTGGTGCGACCGCGCAGGGTAAAGATCTGTCTGCCCGTCTGGTCGGTAAGCTGGCCACCGGATTGGCAACGGACTGCACGGAATTGAAAGTCGCCGACGGCAAGATGGTCGCTGTACGTCCTATGTATGCCGGCAAATGCTTCGGGGAGGTTGTTACCTCGACATTCCCCCAGATGGCGTCTCTCCGCCCGAATGTTTTCGCAGTAGTGGAAAATGCCAAGGCTGGCGCAGTAACGAAATTTGATCCTGCACTGGATGCAGCGCAGATCAAAACGAAGGTTCTTGAAGTCCAAAAAGACACCAGCGGTAAGATCGATCTTACGGAAGCCAACATCATTGTTTCCGGCGGTCGCGGTATGGGCGGACCGGACTATGCAGTCCTCGAGGAATTGGCAGCTATTCTGGGGGCTACAGTGGGTGCTTCCAGAGCGGCAGTCGATTCGGGTTGGCGTCCCCAGACTGATCAGGTCGGGCAGACTGGTAAGGTTGTGTCTCCGAACCTGTATGTAGCTTGCGGGATTTCCGGTGCCATTCAACATCTTGCGGGTATGAGCTCGTCCAAGTTTATCGTGGCCGTTAACAAAGACCCGGAGGCCCCGATTTTTGCGAAAGCGGATTACGGGATTGTGGATGATCTCTTCAAAGTCATTCCCGAATTGGCAAAAGAGTGCAAAAAACTTTTGGGTTAGTTTAAGATAGCAGTCAGTATTTCCTATTCAGCCGTCTTTCCTTGTGATAAGGCGGCTGAA
>MVQR01000090.1 GCA_002067815.1 Syntrophus sp. PtaB.Bin001
TGTTGCGGCATCAGTCACCGTCACTGCATGGCTGCCGGTTACGTACTTGGTGGCGTTGGCGGTCATTGTAGTACCTGTGGTGAAACAGTCCGCCACTGCACCAGTGATCCCCCCATAGGTCATTGTGCCCGTGGTTTTGGCATCGATCGCCGCCAACTGCGCCAGCGTGGCTGCGTCCGTGATGGTCACTGCATGGGAACCGTTCACGTAGCCATCAGTATTGGCTGCCAGATCCGCCGCCGTGCCCGTAACCCCCCCATAGGTCAATGTACCACTGGTGAGCGCATCAATCGTTGCCAACTGCGCCAGCGTGGCGGTGCCCGTGATGGTCACTGCATGGGAACCGTTCACGTAGCCATCAGTATTGGCTGCCAGATCCGCCGCCGTGCCCGTAATCCCCCCATAGGTCAATGTACCACTGGTGAGCGCATCGATCGCCGCCAACTGCGCCAGCGTGGCAGTATCACTTACTATAACATCCACGTCAGCCGATAAGGTGATGCCTCCACCCATCGCCGTCAAAATCGCTGCCGCGGTTCCGGTAATCGTAGTTGCCGCTGTCGCATCTACCGCTTCTGTGGTCTTGCCATCGATAGCTGTCAGGTCGGCCGCAGCAACAGAGGTATCGGTTACCGTAATAGAATAGGCATTGTTGGTACCGGTCAGTTTCTTCAGGTTAACGACAGTGTCGGTGATCGCGGCGGTGACCACGCCCGTTGTCTTTGCATCGATGACGTTTAATTGGGCCACTGTTGCGGCATCAGTCACCGTCACTGCATGGCTGCCGGTTACGTACTTGGTGGCGTTGGCGGTCATTGTAGTACCTGTGGTGAAATAGTCCGCCACCGCACCAGTGATCCCCCCATAGGTCATTGTGCCCGTGGTTTTGGCATCGATCGCCGCCAACTGCGCCAGCGTGGCTGCGTCCGTGATGGTCACTGCATGGGAACCGTTCACGTAGCCATCAGTATTGGCTGCCAGATCCGCCGCCGTGCCCGTAATCCCCCCATAGGTCAATGTACCACTGGTGAGCGCATCGATCGCCGCCAACTGCGCCAGCGTGGCAGTATCTGTAATGGTTACGTTACATTCATCGGTCACGTAACCACCGGCATTGGCTGCAAGTTCTGCCGCCGTACCCTTGATCTCCCCATAAGTCAGCGAACCGGTCGTTTTAGCATCAAGTGCCGCTAGTTGCGCCAGGGTAGCGGCATCTGTAATGGTCACAGCTACTACAGTTCCGCCTGTAACGCTTATCTTTGAGGCAACGGTTATCGGCGCAGAAAACTCCGTGCCGGATGCTATTTTAATTTGCGTCGTACTCGAAAGGGTAGTAGAGGCTTCTCCTGAGTTGCTATAGAAAGTAAGGGTATTTCCGCTTACTGTTGCGCTAATGCTAGAACCTGCGTTTTGAAAGGTAACAACACCCGCACTATTGGTGAGTGTAAAATCCGGCATGCCTATTCCTCCTTAGTAGATTGTTAATAAAATTAGGCTCCAACTCAAATATTTACGTTAACCACACAACATGAATTATCTTTTTGAGTTGTTAAAATTTTTCTCTAGTGCATAAAACAAGCCCAAACATACGGAAGGAGGACAAGAATTATGCCAATCTTATTATGTGTACGAATTGTCACCCTTAAAGATTGTTTTCGTAAATATTTACTCAACTTCTCAATGATTGTATTGCCGATATTATTGACGGCCGGAGTGTGATTCTTGTCACACTGGAGGATTTATCCGTGGATGGACCAACCTTGCTGTTTGTTCAAATGCACGTAAACACCGGCTCAGGAGCATGGTAATACGCTAGGTTGCTGGATAGTATTTGCAAAAATAACAAAGAGTGATATTAAGTTGCCCCAGTCTGGGACAATTGATGTTGAACGATATTGATATTATATCAAGGCACCGTTAGATTTTGCCCTGATCGGCTATAAACCATAATGTAGGGTATAAAGAAAGTTTCATTAAAGAAATTGCGAGGGCAAAGATGGATTTGGGACTTTTGAGTCTAGTAATGATGGCCCGACATCATGGAATTGCCGCTGATGAAGCCCAACTGCGGCATGAGTTCGGACCGAGCCTGTTTACCATAGAAACTATTCTTTTAGGCGCTAAGCGTCTGGGAATGACGGCCAAACTTGTCAAGGAAGATCCTGATCGGTTGGACCGCGCGCCGCTGCCGGCAGTCGCCATTGATAAGGAAGGAAACTTCTTCATCGCTGTAAAATATGGTTATGACAGCGAAGACAAGTCAAAAGCCAGAATGGTTATCCAGCAGCCCGGCACCGCTACCGCCCAGGTCATTACCCCGGAAGAATTTTTAGAGCGCTGGTCAGGTCAGTTTATCTTCTTCACCTCCAAAATGACCTATCTGCGGGACCTTTCCAAGTTCGATTTCAGCTGGTTCATTCCGGCGATCGTCAAATACCGGAGATTGCTTGGCGAGGTTATGCTTATTTCCTTCGTCCTGCAGCTCATCGGCCTTATAACTCCCCTCGGTTTTCAGGTGGTGATGGACAAAGTTCTGGTCAACCACGCCATGCAGACACTCAATGTCATTGGAATCGCACTACTTTGCGCCGCCCTTTTTGAAGCCGTTCTCTCGGGAATCCGAACTTGGATCTTCAGCCATACTAGCAGCAAGATCGATGTCGACCTTGGAGCAAGGCTTTTCCGGCACCTGTTGTCTCTACCGATCGGCTATTTCCAGGCCAGGCGGGTCGGTGATTCGGTGGCGCGGGTTCGTGAGCTGGAAAACATTCGCTCATTTCTTACCGGCAACGCCATCACCCTGGTAATGGATGTAATCTTCTCGTTTGTATTCCTCTTTGTGATGTTTCTGTACAGTCCAGTTCTGACGCTTATTGTCGTCTTATCGTTGCCCGCTTATTTCATCTTATCGATGGTGCTGACCCCCCTTCTGCGCGCTCGCCTGAACGAAAAATTCAACCGAGGGGCAAGAAACCAGGCATTCTTGGTGGAATCAGTCACCGGAATCGACACCCTCAAGGCGATGGCGGTGGAGCCACGATGGTTCGACAACTGGGAAAAGCAGCTAGCCTCCTATGTTTCCGTAGGTTTGAGCGCCAATAACATTTCCATTTTGGCCACCAGCGGAATCACCATGGTCAGTAAGCTGGTAACCGTGGGCATTATCTGGGTGGGTGCGTCACTTGTCGTAGAAGGGAAATTGACCATCGGCCAACTGGTTGCATTCAACATGCTATCTGGCCAAATATCCGGGCCGATAGTCAGAATAGCACAGCTATGGACTTCCTTTCAGCAAGTAGGAATTTCGATGGAGCGACTGGGAGACATTCTCAACGCGCCGCTGGAAGTAGTCGGTCAGAAAACCCGTGTTCCCCGGTTGTCAGGCGCTATCGAATTCGACAAGGTAACTTTCCGCTACCGGCCGGACAGCCCGGATGTCCTTCGCAAGATCAGTTTTAAGATTGCCCCGGGAGAAGTAATCGGCATTGTCGGTCGGTCGGGTTCGGGGAAAAGCACCCTCGCCAAACTGGTTCAACGCCTGTACGTGCCGAATCAAGGCCGGGTGCTCATTGACGGGCAGGACCTTGCTATTATCGATACCACTTCACTGCGCCGGCAGCTGGGGGTGGTGTTGCAGGAAAACATCCTCTTCACCGGTTCAGTTCGAGACAATATCGCCTTATCAAATCCCGCCTTGCCAATTGAACCGATAATCGAAGCGGCTAAGATGGCCGGAGCTCATGAGTTCATCTGCGAACTGGCGGAGGGCTACGACACCAGAGTCGGAGAGCATGGTTCATCGTTGTCCGGCGGTCAGCGTCAAAGGATTGCGATCGCCCGTGCGTTGATCACCAATCCCCGCATCCTGATCTTTGATGAAGCAACCAGCTCTTTGGACTATGAATCGGAAAGAATTATTCAAGAAAATATGAGAAAAATCTGCGCCGGGCGGACTGTTTTGATTATTGCTCACCGTCTTTCCGCAGTAAGTGATGCCGACCGCATTCTCGTCATGGAGCGGGGAGAAATCGTCGAGGAAGGTTCGCATGAGGAATTGGTTTCGATAAAGGACGGACTCTACGCGCATTTGAATGAATTACAGTTAGGTTTACATAGAAGCAGTCTGCAGGTGAGGTAAGGATGAGCATCAAACACAGGCTGGAAGCCTATACATTCTTATTAAGTCATTACCGGAAAACTTTCGGGCATTTTTGGAAAAATCGCGAGCGACTGGGCGGCAACCTCTTCACGGAGAATGAAGCGGAATTTTTGCCTGCCGCCTTATCCTTGCAGGAAAAGCCGGTCTCCCGTGCCTCCCGGCTGGCAGCCGGGGTTATGATTACATTGATCTTAGTACTCTTTACCTGGGCGATTGTCGGCCGAATGGATATCATTGTGAATGCTACCGGCGAAATCATTCCAAGCGAACGCACAAAAGCAATAGCCTCCATTGAAGTGGCCAGTGTCAAAGCTCTGTATGTAAAGGAGGGACAAACTGTAAAAAAAGGGGATGTGCTGATTGAACTGGATGCCAGCGCAGCCTCCGCAGAACAGGACAAGGCAATGAGCACCGCCGAGGAGGCGATTCTTCAGGTAGCGAGATCAAGGGCACTGATTAAGGCAATTGACGGTCATAAACCGCCAAGGCTATCGGCTGTCGATGGCGTGTCTTCCGAAAAACTTTTCGAGGCACAAAGGTACCTGGATGGCCAATTCCAGGATTTCAGGACTAAGCTTCAACGCATTGATGGGATGATCACCAATTATAGCCGGGCGCTTCCTCTGGCAACACAGGCAGCGGCGGACTACAAGGCCTTGGCCAAAGACCATGACGTATCTCAACATGCTTATCTGGAAAAAGAGCAAGAACGCATCGAATTGGAAGGGAAATTGACTGATGCAAAAAATCAGAGGGAAGCTCTGATTGCCGAGACCAAGCGTGTTGCTTACGAAGCCCTTGCGGAAGGCAACAAGATCGTCGGTACGGCTCAGCCTGATGTCCGCCGGGCGGCGTTTCATCGCAAACTACTCAAGCTCGTTGCTCCGGTTGATGGTACCGTTCAGCAATTGCAGGTCCATACTATTGGAGGGGTGGTCCCTGCGGCACAGACCCTCATGCTGATCGTTCCCCAAAAACATCGGCTGGAAGTTGAAGCTATGGTATTGAACAAGGACATCGGATTTGTCAAGGAAGGACAGACCGCCGCTGTCAAGGTTGATGCTTTTCAATACACCAAGTATGGCCTGATTCCCGCCCGCGTGACCCATATATCGCGCGATGCCATCAAGGATGAGAAGAAAGGACTGATCTACTCGGTAATCGTGGAACTCGAAAAAGATTCCATCCAAGTTGAAGGCCGTGACACCAAGCTTGGCGCAGGCATGTCCGTCAATGTGGACATTAAAACAGGTGAGCGCCGAGTAATCGAATATGTCTTGAGTCCGCTTAT
Source organism: Syntrophus sp. PtaB.Bin001 (assembly GCA_002067815.1). Lineage (GTDB taxonomy): Bacteria > Desulfobacterota > Syntrophia > Syntrophales > Syntrophaceae > Syntrophus. Next base: position 5,451 of record MVQR01000090.1, read on the forward strand.
CCAGCTTCAACGGGAGAGTCTGCATGAACGCTAGCCGAAAGGGAATAAGCGCCGCTATTGTCATTTTTATTCTTATTTGTCGAGTGGCACCAGTCTTTGGCTTCGACCTCCAATATCCTCTATTTGACGACCCTTTGTTTTCCAAGCCCGATGTAATTGAAAAAGGCGTGATCCTGCCTGGTGATACGGCACCCATTGCCTGTTTGGTATCTAAAGATTTCTCCAGTCCGCTTACCTTGAGCGAGGCGGTTGATATCGCTCTTTGCAATAATCCGCAGATTAGATCATCATGGGCAAACATAAGGGTCCGGGCTGCCGCTGTCGGCGAAGCACGTGCAGCATATCTGCCTGCCTTGAACGGAGCGCTGAACAGAACCAAGGATCGTATAGATTATTCCGACAGCCGCTATCCTGACAGCGACATTTATCGAACCACGTTTCAGGGTGGCTTGTCCTGGCGCATCCTGGATTTCGGGGGTCGGGGAGCCAATCGCCGGGCGGCCAACGCTTTATTAGCCGCGGCACTCGCCAGTCATAATGCCACCCTGCAAAAAGCCCTGTCGGATGTAGCGCAGGCCTATTTCGATGCCATGACCGCCAAAGCAGCCCTAAAGGCAGCAATAGAAGGGAAAGAAATCGCCCAGGCCACTCTGAACTCCGCAAAAGCACGGGAAGAAAAAGGAGCCATCTCCAGAAGTGACCGTCTGCGGGCGACGACAGCCCTTGCCAGCGCTATTCTGGAAAGCAATCGTGCTCAAAGCGATTACCGGAAAGCGCTGGCTGTACTGGGGCAAATTCTTGGAGTGCCGGGCAATACAGTGATCTCCATACCGGAAGATCTCGCCGAGAATGCCGGTAAGATCAGTAAGGATTTGAACGACTGGCTGGAAGAAGCCCAGAGAAACCATCCTGCGATTGTTGCAGCCAGAGAACAACTTAAAGCCGCCCAAAATCAGGTGGCGGTGGTCCGGTCGGCCGGGTTGCCGACCCTGAATTTTTCCGCAAACTACTATAAAAACACAAAACCAGGCGAAGCTGTTACCCAGACCGAAGCAACGGAAACCACCGTGGGGATCGGTGTGAACATCCCCTTGTTTGATGGGTTCTCCAATACATATAAGATTCGGGGAGCACAGGCACAGGTGGAACAAAAAAAAGCAGCCTTGGCGGACACGGAAAATTCCATAGCCCTAGATCTAATCAAGGCTTATGTTGATGCAACTTCCGCCTTGAAGAATATCGATGCTTCAGCAGACCTCCTTAAAGCAGCCCAAGAAGCGCTAGCCGTTTCACAGCGCAGATATGACAAGGGTGCAGCGGATATCACCGAAATTCTCAATACGCAATCAGCTCTATCCGGTGCTCGACATGAACGGATTCGATGCCTAGCCGAATGGCATTCAGCAAGATTGAGACTTCTGGCCAGTGCCGGTAAAATGGGAAGATTGGCTGCTACAGGAGAAAAATAAATGCTTTCACTACAAACTACAGGCTACTTAACCAATCTTCCCCAAAGGCACGAATCATAAGAACAAGAGATAACCTTCCCTTCTAAAATCCCTTCATGTTTTTATCTAAAATATATGCGGAAGGGATTTTCACTTGTAAATTTTCTGGAGATACGGCAATCGGAGGATAAAATCATGAGCGAAGAACACGTGCTGTACGGCGTTGATAACAATTGCGCCCTGATCACCCTGAACCGGCCGAAGGCAAAGAACGCCTTCAGTCCGGAGATGATCCGGCTCTGGCGTCAATCTCTGGAAGAGGCGGGCAGAGATGACCGGGTCAGGGTCGTCATCCTGACCGGCAACGGCGATACCTTCTGTTCCGGCGGCGACATCCAGGACATGGCCGAGGGAAAGCTCCGTTCCTGGGGCATGAAAAACTACCTATGGGAAGGGGTTCACCGCATCGTCCTGGCCATGGAAGACCTGGATAAACCTGTCATAGCGGCAATCAACGGCGCAGCAATGGGTGCGGGGCTGGACATGGCACTCATGTGCGATTTGCGAATCTGTTCGGACAAGGCAAGACTTGCCGAATCCTATATCCTTCTGGGCGTCGTACCGGGTGACGGCGGGGCCTATTTCCTGCCCCGCCTGGTCGGCACTGCCAAAGCCCTGGAGCTTTTCCTCACGGGCGATCCCATTTCCCCCGAAGAGGCCCTCCGGCTCGGCATCGTGAACCGTGTCGTGCCCCATGACCGTCTCCTGGAAGAATCAAGAGCCCTGGCGGAGAAAATAGCGAGTCGGCCGCCGCTGGCCGTCCGCATGACAAAAAGGGCCGTCTATCAGGCACAGACCAGCACCCTGAGGGCGCACCTCGATTACATATCTTCCCAGCTGTCTCTTCTCACCGAAACGGAAGACCATCTTGAAGCGGCCAAGGCCTTTCTGGAAAAGAAGAAACCTATTTTTGTGGGAAAATAAAAGGAGAACCGTTGAAACACGATTTCATAAAATACCGGCTTCCCGCGATCCTCTGGATGTGTTTCATCTTCTGGATGTCCACGGGAACTTTCTCCGCAGAGCATACCTCGCGGTTTATCGTGCCGGCCCTGCACTTCCTCTTTCCTTCGCTGGCATTGCCGGATCTTTATCTATTTCACGGCTGGATCAGAAAATTCGGCCATTTATCCGAATATTTCATCCTGGGACTGCTATTCTTCCGCGCCTTT
>MVQR01000091.1 GCA_002067815.1 Syntrophus sp. PtaB.Bin001
CTTTATCTGGACCCAATTATACTTACAACGGAATGATCCGACATACGGTAAACAATACCTGTCATGCCTGCTGAAAAAACTGGATATTCAGGCCATTCGGATCTTTGATAAAGAAAAATCTTTCCCCATTAGGAGTTTCAACCGGTCCGGCGTGGACAGGAATGTTAAAACTTTTTACCGTCTCCAGCATCGCATCAACAGAATCGACAGCAAAACCAAGAGAGATGAATTCATTGTAATTGACTGCTTCCTGGTTGCTATCCGCCAAGAGTTCAACCAAGGTTTCATTTGCCACGCCGTTGCCCATGAAAGCGATTTCCATTCCAGGCCCCGCAGGAAAACGATTTACCACGCGAAGTCCCAACAGGTTGGCATAAAAAGCGATCGATTCATCCAAATTTTTTACATAGATTGTTGTCCATAAAAACTTCATGTTCATCCTCCTTGAATGTGTAGGTTTATACAGTTAACAAAATATCTCACTAGTGATTATGTAGCATGCTATCTATTGCGTAGTAAATGCGTTTCTAATTGTCAATCCTATTTTAAAAAATCTTTTGAATTTGCTCCCCGGCGGTTTGAATATTGGGCTTAGGCTTCCCACTGTGTGCTTACCAAAAGCAATGTGTCACATTATTCCTGCCGGATTTCAAATTACCCTTCCACAAGCTATTGTGCGTGCTGCTTTCTTCACTTACCTTTATGCTCGGTTGGTTGCCCTACCGATTCTTGGGTGGATGTTGCAGCCAGATCCGCCTTACCCTCCGGCTTGAATCGGGATTACTTAACCGTGAATCGAAGTTCCGCCGTTGACGTAAGCGTCAGGATGCGTTATGCAGGAACGGAAAAATATTCGGGCCGGACAGGAGCGGGAAAATGATCAAATTTTTCAAGATGAGCGGAAGCGGCAATGACTTCATCCTGATGGACAACCGGGAGGGGATGCTAAATTTCCTCAAGAAGGATGTAAAGGATTTTGTGCGGGCGATCTGCCGCCGGAAAGTCTCCGTCGGCGCTGACGGCGTTATCCTGGTGGAACGTTCGGAAAAGGCGGACTTTCGCTGGCGTTTTTTCAACGCCGATGGCAGCGAGGTGGAAATGTGCGGCAACGGCGGTCGCTGTGTAGCCCGATTTGCCTTTCTTAACGGGATTGCCGGAGAGCGGATGTCCTTTGAAACCGTAGCCGGGCTCATCGATGCCGAAGTCCGGGGAGATCAGGTGAAATTGCGGCTGACCGAACCTCAAGTGCTGCAACTGAACCAGGATGTTGCCGTTCAGAAAGAGGTATTGACGGTTGACAGTCTCAATACGGGGGTTCCCCATGTCGTGGCCTTTGTCGGGAACCTGGAGGACTTCGATGTTTTCCGTTACGGCCGGTCTCTCCGTTATCATGAGGCCTTCCAACCGGCGGGAACAAATGCCAATTTTGTCACTGTGACCGGCTTCCACAGCCTTTCGGTAAGGACCTACGAGCGGGGTGTGGAAGACGAAACCCTGGCTTGCGGCACCGGATCGGTAGCTTCGGCCCTGGCCGCCGCGGCGCGTGGCCAGGTGGATTCGCCGGTGGATGTCCATGTTAGAAGCGGCGAGATTCTTAAAATCCATTTTGAAAAGATAGACGGTAAGTTCAGGAACGTTTATCTGGAGGGCCGGGTCCGTGTAGTCTACGAAGGACAGCTTTGGGAAGAGGCCTGGCAGGATGTTGGAAATTAAATACAAAGGAGGCAGAGACTGTGCAGATTGCGGAACGCTTGGGAAAGATTCCCCCCTACCTTTTCATGGAGCTGCGGAAAAAGATAAACAAGGCCAAGGCCGAGGGCGTAGATGTCATCAGCCTGGCAATCGGCGACCCGGTGGAACCCACTCCGGATTCGATCATTGACGAACTCTGCCGTCAGGCGCGCAATCCCGAGAATCACAGGTATCCCACGGATGAGGAAAAGGGAATGCTGGCCTTTCGTCAGGAAGTGGCCCGCTGGTATCGGGACGGTTACGGTGTCGCACTCGATCCCGAGCGGGAGATCCTGGGGCTTATCGGTTCGAAGGAAGGTTGCCACCATTTCGTACTGGCCTGCATCAATCCCGGGGATATCGTCCTCATGACAGATCCGGGATATCCGGCTTATCGCTCCAGCATCCTTATGGCCGGGGGCGAGCCTTACAATGTGGCGATCTTGCCGGAAAACGGCTATCTTCCCGTTTTTGAAGATATTCCTTCCGACGTTCTGCGAAAGGCGCGGGGGATGTTCCTCAACTATCCCAACAACCCGACCGGGGCTTGTGCGACACGGCCCTTCTTCGACCGACTGGTGGCTTTTGCCCGGGAAACCGGCATCGCCATCTGTTATGACAATCCGTACTCGGAGATGGTATTTGAAGGGCAGGAACGCCTCAGCTTCCTCATGGCCGACGGGGCTAAGGAAGTCGGCGTGGAGCTGAACTCCCTGTCCAAGCCTTACAACATGACGGGCTGGCGGATCGGGATGGCTTTGGGCAATCCGGAAATCCTGGCCGCCATGAGCAAGGTCAAGGAAAATACCGATTCGGGAATCTTCAATCCCATTCAGTATGCCGGGATTCAAGCGCTTCGCCATGAGGCGGCGGCGATTGACCGGATGCGGACGATCTACGGACAACGACGGTCGTTGGTTTTGAAAACACTGAGGAAAATCGGCATCAACTTTGAGCCGCCCCGGGGCACCTTTTACCTCTGGGTGCCGGTACCGGCGGGCATGACTTCCCTGGAGTTCACCAACCGTCTTTTCGAGAAGACGGCGGTAGTGGTGGCCTCCGGCAACGCCTACGGTCAATTCGGTGAAGGCTTCATCCGCATTTCGCTCACCGTACCGGACAACCGGCTGGCCGAAGCCATGGCCCGGATCGAGAAGGAGTTCGGCTAGGAGGAATTATCAATGGAAATCGGAATTCTGGGTCTTCCCCAGAGCGGCAAGAGCACCCTTTTTGAAATCATGACCGGCGTCCGCAGCCGGGATGTCCACGGGGAACCATGTGTCCGAGGTCAGGCCTCCGTGCCCGACAAAAGATTCGATAAACTGGTCGAGATCTATCGGCCCCTCCGGGCTGTTCCCGCCCGGGTTCCTTTCACGGACGTGAACGCCGCCGGGGAAAAGGCTTGGGAAATGGTACGCCAGACGCTAAGCGGCGCCGAAGGCCTGCTTCATATCGTGGACGGTTTTTCCGATGACTCGATCTCGGCCATGGTCAATCGTTACCGGCAATTGGCCGACGAATTGATTCTCTCCGATCTGGTGGTGGTGGAAAACCGTCGCCAGCGGCTGTTGAAAGTGGCCAAGAAAACCCTGAAGCCGCCGGAATCTCTCCATGTGGAACTTATGCCGCGCATGCAGGAACAGCTGGAAAGCGGGAGACCCCTGCGGGAACTCAGCTTGACGGCCGAGGAACATCATGCCCTTTCCAGTTTTTCCTTCTGGACGCTCCGTCCGGAACTGGTCGTCCTCAATGTGGGGGAGGACGGATTTTCCGCCGTCGAAGCCTTTAGGGCCGAGGCCGGACTTGCCGAGCCGGTAATGGGAATCTGCTGTGAGCTGGAAGCGGAGATGACTGGGCTGCCGCCTGAGGAGCAGAAGGAATTCCTCTCGGCGCTGGGCATGGAAGAGCCGGCCTTTGGCCGGGTCATACGGGCCGCCTTTACTCTGTTGGGGCGGATATCCTATTTCACCGTGGGCGAAGATGAAGTGAAAGCCTGGGTGATTCCCGAAGGAACTAAAGCCCCTCGGGCCGCGGCGGCCATTCACAAGGATTTCGAAAGGGGCTTCATCAAGGCGGAAGTGGTTGCCTATGATGATTTCATGGCCTGCGGCGGTTCCCACGCCAAGGCCAAGGCAGCGGGGAAGGTCCGCTTGGAAGGCAAGGAATATGTCGTGAAAGACGGCGACATCATCACCTTCCGCTTTAATGTTTGATTCAAAAGAAATGAATTACCATAAGGAAAATTGAGCATGGGACTTCTCAACCTTTTGACTTCCGATCCGGTCACCTTTTTCTGTCTGGCCATTCCCCTGCTTTATTCCATCATTATCCATGAACTGGCCCACGGCTGGGTGGCCTGGCGCATGGGCGATCCCACCGCGAAATGGGCGGGCAGGCTGACGCTGAATCCCTTAAAGCACCTGGATCCAATAGGTACGGCCATGCTCTTTCTCGCCGGTTTCGGCTGGGCCAAACCGGTGCCGGTCAACATCAGCAACATTGCCGACCAACGCAAGGGGCTAATCCTGGTTTCGTCCGCGGGAATTATAGCCAACATGACGCTCGCCTTCCTGGCGTTGCTGGCCTGGCGCATTTTAGCGCCTCCGACGGACGGCATCACCGCCAAAATCCTTTATTATCTGGCCCAGATCAATATCATGCTGGCTTCCTTCAACCTGATTCCCATCCCGCCCCTCGATGGTTCAAAAATTCTCATGGGATTTTCTTCCCCGAAAGTTCAATACGCCCTTTCCCGCCTGGAACCTTACGGGTTTTTCGTTATTATCGCCTTGCTTTTCTTCGGCATCCTCAATCCGGTGATTGCCCTATTTCGCTGGATTATCCTTGCCGCTATTGGGTTGTTGCTGCCTTGATGCCACGTTGCATTCAAAAATAAAGAAGCTGCAAAGAGGAGGCGACGCAGTCGTATAAGCTCATCCGTCGAGTAGCCGACAACTAAGCAAACACAGTTAACCGAAGATCGGCAACTTGGTATGAGAAAGACAGGAGCAAATCAACGCACTTTTGAATGAAGATGAAATGTCGTTGCATTCCGACAGGCAATGGGATAAGGACGGCGAAGCATCCATTTCACACTTGCAGAGGTTGAGGCTATGAAGATCAAGTTTTTAGGTGCGGCGAGAACGGTAACGGGATCTTGTTACATTCTGGAAACGGGGGGACATCGTTTTGCGATTGATTGCGGCATGCATCAGGGCAATGCGGAAATTGAGAAGCGAAACTGGGAAGTCGATATGTATGAGCCTGGAAAAATTGAATTTTTTCTGATTACCCATGCCCACATCGATCATACCGGCCTGTTGCCCCGCCTCGTTCAAAAAGGGTTCCGGGGGCCGGTTTATGCGACTCAACCTACCATAGATCTGCTTCGGGTGCTCCTGCTCGATTCCGCGCATATCCAGGAGATGGAAGCGCAATGGAAAAGCCGGAAGCGTCTGCGCTTCGGGGAAAAGCGTGTGGGGCCTCTTTACACGCAGCGAGATGCTGAAGCTGTTTTCCCCATGTTCAAGACCGTTCCTTATGATAAACCCTTCGAACCATTTCCCGGGCTGAAAGTGAATTTCAAGGACGCCGGGCACATTCTGGGCGCCGCATGCATAGAGATGTGGGTGAAGGAAAACGGTGCTCCTGCAAAAATCGTTTTTTCCGGGGATATCGGCCGTCCGGCGCAGTTGCTGATGGAAGATCCCGGTGTCGTTACAGAGGCCGATTATCTCTTTCTTGAATCCACCTACGGCAACCGTAATCATAAGAATGAACAGGACAGCCTGAACGAACTGGCCGAGGCCGTCGCCTACAGTTACAACAACAGGAGCAAGATGGTAATTCCGGCCTTCGCCGTCGAACGGACCCAGGAAATGATGTACTGTCTCTACCTGCTCTCCAGCGACGGCCGGCTGCCCAAGGACATGCCCATTTATCTGGACAGCCCCTTGGCGATTCAGGCCACGGAAATCTTTCGCCGTCATTCCGGATTTCTGGATGGTGAAACGAAGGAGTTGATCAAAAATGGTGAAAATCCTTTACAGCTGCCGCAGCTTCGTTTTACGCCGACAACGGAGGAATCAATGGCCATCAACCGGGATGAGGGTCCGGCAATCATTATATCCGCGAGCGGCATGGCCGATGCCGGCCGGATTCGTCATCATCTGCGCCATAATCTCTGGCGGGAAGGGGCGAGCATCGTTTTTGTGGGTTTTCAGGCCCAAGGGACCACGGGGCGAAAAATCATCGACGGCGCCAAGAGAGTGCGCATTCTGAACGAAGAGGTGGCCGTCAAGGCGAGGATCTTCACCATCGGAGGTTTTTCGGCCCATGCCGGGCAGAGTCAGCTGCTGGAATGGCTCAAAAATTTTAAGAACAACAATCTGGAAGTTTTCCTGGTCCACGGCGAATATAGCGCCCAGCAGGCGTTGGCGGCCCGCATTCAGGAAATGTTCGGCTACAAGGTGATCATCCCGGAATACCTGGAAGAAACGGTTCTGAAAATCGGCGAGGAAGTCCAGAGAGTGGAATTTCCGGAAAAAGCGGCGCCGAAGATCGACTGGTCCTATCTCATCGGAGATATGGAAGCCAGACTGGCACAACTGCGCCAGAGGCAGCCGCAGCTGGAAGCCAAACCCTGGGTTGAACAGACGGAATTGCGAGACAGAATACTGGAACTAAACCGCGATTTGCTGGAGACCATATCGGAAATTTGAAGACGAAACATTTAGATATTTGGATCGGACGGATTTGGTGTTTCTCTTCTGATGGAGAGTCGAAAATAATGACATTATCCATTGAGAGGGTAAAATCCGGGAAGACTTGAAAAAATATTCGAAATTAATCGGTCAACCGGTACTCGAAGGTAATGATCACATTCAGGCGGGACAGTTGAAATTTTTCGGGCAGAGGGGAGAAGCGGGGCGCTTTGACGGCGTGCAATGTGGCTTCGTCCAGCAGGGGATATCCCGATGACTTAATCAGGGTCGTATCGGTTTCTCCCGTATCCGTGAGAGAAAGACGAACTACTGCGGTGCCTTCTTCTTTGCGGGCGGAGGCCTCTTCCGGATAAGTCCAGGCGTTTTCGATTTTTTCTTTGACCAACTTCAGGTAAGGTTTATAAAGGGCATCCTTGCTGTTGAGATTTACCGTTGCCTCTTTGACTTTACCGCTTGCAAGGGCTACCGTTTTTGGATTGGGCGCTATTTTTTTGTCAGGTGGCGCTTTTTTGTCGGCGGTCTTCTGCGGTTGAGTTTTGGGAGGCGGCGCTTTCTCTTTCGGGGGGAGAGGCTTCTTCTCGGGAACGGGCTTCTTCTCAATACTGGCAAACATCTCCTTGAGATCTACGGTCATCACCCGTTCCTGACGTTTTTTCCCCTGCCAGCCGATCAGGCTCGCCAGCGACAGAGCGGCAAGATGCATAACCAGGGATATCACGACGGAATATATAAGGATTTTATTTGTCGGCATTTATGCGACCACCTTCTCTATAGGGTGCGGAGCATATGACAAGGTGTCGTTAAAATCAACAAACGGTTCATACATTTATGGAGAAAGGTTTCACAGAACCTGACAAAAAGCACTGTGCTTCATCCCCTGTTTCCGAAACTGAAAGAAACTGCTATGATGAGCAATGGATGCGCCTTGCCCTTGAGGAGGCCCGACTGGCCGCTGAAGAAGGAGAGGTGCCGATCGGAGCGGTAATAATCTGGGAAGATCAAGTAGTGGCCAGAGGCCACAACCGTTCTATCCTTTACAATGATCCCACAGCCCATGCAGAAATTCTGGCTATCCGGGAAGCCTCGAAGAGAATGAAAAATTACCGCCTTCCCGGAATGACCCTTTATGTGACGCTTGAACCGTGCATCATGTGTGCCGGAGCGATCCTCCAGGCACGACTGACCAGGGTTGTTTACGGAACCGACGATCCGAAGGGCGGCGCCGTGAATTCACTCTACCGGGTGCTTCAGGACGGCAGGCTTAATCATTTTGTGGAAGTTGCAGGCGGTGTTTTGCAAGCATCCTGTGCGGAAATTTTAAGTGGATTTTTCCGGGGAAAGAGGATAACATCCACGCCCTAACATCGGAAAACAAGGTAACATATTGATCTTGCGGAGAGATACCGAAGTGGTCGTAACGGGATCGACTCGAAATCGATTTGGGGGCCAAAAGCTCTCACGGGGGTTCGAATCCCCCTCTCTCCGCCAATTATTTATTCAAGGACTAAACACTTCCCGACCATGCAAAAAGCTATGGTGTTTTTTCTTTTTTTCTGTTAGGGGAGTTCCCGTCATTTTAGCAGGCCGTTTTTGAGGAGAGATGCCCGAGAGGCTGAAGGGGCACGACTGGAAATCGTGTGTATGTCCACAAAGATGTACCGGGGGTTC
>MVQR01000092.1 GCA_002067815.1 Syntrophus sp. PtaB.Bin001
GGCCAACAACTTATGGTGGAGCTGGCATCCCGCCGCACGCATGCTTTATAAAATGCTGAATCGCATCGCCTGGAAGGAGAGCGGCCACAATCCGGACAGGATGCTGCGTGAATTTCCCCGCAGCCTCTGTGAGACGGCCTTGCGCAATCCCGAGTATGTTGCCCTTTACGAGCGGGTTCTTGAACAGTTCCGCCACGTTCGGGACACGGCAGAGCACTGTTTTTCCGGAGATTTCGACGGTTTATGCGGAGAATCCATCGCTTTTTTCTCGGCAGAGTACGGCCTGCATCATTCCCTTCCTTTCTATGCTGGCGGTCTGGGGTTTCTCGCCGGCGATTATCTTAAAGAGTGCAGCGACTTGAGCGTGCCGCTGGTAGCCGTCGGATTCATGTATCCCGAAGGATATGTCCGTCAACGGATTCGTGAAGACGGTTGGCAGGAAAGCATGGCCGAAGTTCTGGACCGGGATGCAGCCTCCATTTCCCGGGTCCTGAAGGGAAACGGGGATCAGCTGGTTGTCAAGATTCCCTTTATGGAGCCGCCGATTTATGTCGCCGTCTGGAAAGTCGCCATCGGACGGATTTCTCTCTATTTGATGGATACCGATATTGATATCAATGATCCCTGGAACCGCAAGATATCCTGCCATCTTTACATCGGAGGTCTGGAACAGCGGCTGCGTCAGGAGATAGTTCTCGGCATCGGGGGGGCGGAAGTCCTTTATACCCTGGGAATTCAGCACTCGGTTGCCCATCTCAACGAGGGACACCCGGCGTTTGCTCTTCTTGAACTGGTCCGGCAGCGGGTGGCAGGCGGAAAACCCCTGGAAGAGGCCATTCGCTCCGTTCGCAGCACTTCCATTTTTACAACCCACACCCCTGTGCCCGCCGGTCACGATGTCTTTCCCTTCCATCTCATGGAAAAGTACTTCTCTCAATATTGGCCGGCCTTAGGAATGGATCACGACACCTTTATGAAACTGGGGATGCATCCAGAACAACCCCTAGCGGGCTTCAATATGACGGTCTTCGCTTTGCGGATGACCGAATTTCATAATGGCGTGAGCCGCCGCCACGGCGAAGTCGCCCGCCGGATGTGGCAGAGCTTATGGCCCGAGCTGCCGGTTGAAAAAGTCCCTATCGATCATATTACAAACGGCATTCATGTCCCCACCTGGATCGAACCCAAGATGGAACTGCTCTTTAACCGCTATTTGGGCAAGGACTGGTTGGAGGAGCATGATCAGCCGGAGATTTGGGAAAAGATCGCCGATATTCCCGATCGGGAGTTGTGGCAGACTCATTACTGGCTGAAGATGAAGTTGATCAACACGATCCGGGAGCAGGTCCGGCGCCGTTGGGTAACGGACCGGATCAGTCCCTCCCTGGCCATGGCAGGCGGCACGCTGCTGGACCCCTATGTATTGACATTGGGTTTCGCCCGGCGATTTGTTACCTATAAACGGGCTGACCTGATTTTCCATTCTCTGGAGCGGCTGAAGAAGATCCTCGGGAACCGCTGGCGCCCCGTGCAGATCATCTTTGCCGGCAAGGCACATCCCGACGATGTCGCCGGATTGCAGCTTCTCCAGAAGGTTTTTAATGCCACGCGCAATCCCGATCTCTACGGCCGGATTGCCTTTGTGGAGGATTATGGGGAACAAAACGCCCAGTACATGGTCCATGGCGTCGATGTCTGGCTGAACAATCCCCTACCGCCGATGGAGGCGAGCGGAACCAGTGGGATGAAGGCGGCGCTCAACGGCGTCCCCCATTTGAGCATCCCTGACGGATGGTGGCTTGAAGGCTACAATGGCCGCAACGGATGGAGCTTCGGAGAGGAATATTCGGAAACCGATCGTGATGCGGCCGATGCCGAAGATTTCTATAAAGTTCTGGAAGAAATTATTGTGCCTCTCTATTACCGGGTCGACGCAGAAGGCACACCGGCGGACTGGGTCAAGGTGATGAAGGAGAGCATCAGAAGCAACGCCCCTCGCTTTTCAACACGGCGCATGGTAAAGGAATATCGGGATAAGTTTTATCGAAAGGCCTTGGAAAACGTCTGATTTCCGATAAAAGCAAGGGATTTTCCTATTGAAAAATCAGGAAAAGGATGATTGAATCCTGAAAAAAGTTGTATTAGGCAATATTATAGCAAGTATTATGTTTGCCGGATCAATCAAACGTAAAATATATCCAGCGGAATAATCATGCGACATTATTCAGGTCCAGCGGGGTGACGATGATGCAGGATTTATACTTCTTTGAAATTGTTTGGGAGATTGCCTGTCTTCAAAAAAAGAAATGGCAAACAGGGAAGTGCATCTTACGCAGTGCCGTCCAGGTTTTTAGCGATTCACTCTTCCGCTTTGGACCTGATCTCGTCGAGATTGAAGAGCCATATATCCGTCCTGACCTGGAAGAGTTGATCGGCATGGCGAAAAGAAAGTCTCTGTTCGGCAGTTCTGATTCCGGCTACCGAAAAACACCGGGGGAACCGAGGCTTATGGTGGCGAACCATGGGCGGCGAATCAGCGAAAAGCAGGTTCTCTATGAGCTGTGGGAAGATTCAGGCCTGCAGGTGCTCAATGCGGAGATGATTTTTATCGAACCTTTGATCTACTGCCACGCCTTCAAGGCGCTTCTCAAGCATGTGCAGGATAAATTTTTCTCGGCTGCTGCAACCAGCGGAAATTTTGATTTTATGACGGCCGGGGCTAAACTCTGCGTGAAGAAAAAGTCTCAAAGAATTGAAACCGTTCTGAACTCGGAGACAAGGATTACAGGTGAAACCGGCAAGACCTTCGGCATGGATCTGTACGGCGACATTCATCATACCCTGATTCCGGAAAATAAGGTCCAATATGCCTTCCTGGTACCTGAAGAAGCTGATTTCCGCAACAAAGCAATTCATGCCGGTCGGATTTCCGCCAGCCGGCACGCCGGCTTAAATGCCGTCGGAAATCACGGGATTGCAGTAAGGGCACCCGGTGAACCGGAAAGAGACTATGTGGTGCTTCCCGTAAATCCGGGAGAGGATGAAAAGGGAAATGCGGCATCATGTCATCTGGCAAGCGGCTTTTTAGCGCACATGAATTTCCATGAGGAACCTTCCGGATTGCTTTGGATTTTTTAGAAAATCAGTCAGATTTTCCTCTCCAGAAATGAATCAATAAATGAAGCTGTCTCGACCATAAGCTCTTCGTAAGTCCTGGGGTCGTTTTTCCTTTCCAGAAAAAAGCGGAAGATTGAGGGAGCGACGCCAAATACATCCCGGAGCAGCCTGGTCGTCTGCTCCAACCGCTTTTCAACTTGTTTAGCCTCGCCATAAGCATCGCCCTCCTGCTCGTTATATCCGAAATCGTCGACCAGAAAAATTTCTTGCAGATTCTGCAGGTCAAGTCCCGATTTTATCTTTTGCCAGAAACAGGCGGAGGCTTTGTGCGCTCCCAGATCAGCGGAATTAGCCACAATGAGTGCCGCCGGTCGCGGGGAATTGTAGGTTTCGTTTGCAGGAAGGGCGGGAAGGTCCCATTCGGCAAGGAATTTAAGTATTGCCGGAGTGGCTTCCGCATAGTGATCCGTTGCGATGATTGTGCAGACGTCCCTTCGATAAAGAAGTTTACGAAGAAGCGGCCGCCAGGATTCTTCCATCCGGGAGGATTTCAGATAGGAATCGACAAACGCGGCCGCAGCCCTCTGAAGTGCTTCATCAGTTAATTGCTGATTTCCGGGGTGCGGGAATCCGGTCTCTTCCCTTAGGCGTCTCAACAGAACCCGTTTATAACCGATCGGTGTCGTGCTACCTTCCAACCAAGTCGGATTGACGATTTCTTCCCAGAACATGGAAGGCGTGACGCCAAGACTTGCAAGACCGCTCTTCTCCAGCGCCGACTGGAGAGAATCCCGCCGCCCGAAAAGAACGGATTGCAGGCTTAGTGTGCCTGAATAGTCGAAAATAAAGAGTTTTTCCGTTTTCATCGGAGTCAGCCCGCCAAATTTCAAGAGTGGGCCGGATGCTGCTTCAGACCCTTTTTGTACTCCAGCGCCGAGGAAATTACGGCGCAAAGCTCCTCGGCGGCCATCCGGGGATCATGAGCAGCGCAGATCGCCGACACCACCGCGATGTGATCGGCGCCTGCCAGTATCACTTCCGCCGCGTTATTGCCGGCAATTCCGCCGATGGCAACAAGGGGGTGCCGGGAAAAGGCCCGGATTTTTGCCAGCCCCTCCAGCCCCCATGGCTCCTTGGTGTCCGTTTTGGTCGGTGTGGCGAACACCGGACTGACCCCGAGATAATCGACGTTCAGGAGCTCCGCCTGCTCTACGTCTTCCCAGGTTTCCACCGAAAGACCGATGATGGCCTCAGGCCCCAGCAACCGTCGCGCAATGTCGTAAGGCATATCCTCCTGACCGATATGGATGCCGTCCGCTTCGGCGGCCAGGACGACATCGAGCCGATCATTGATGATCAGCGGCACTCCCAAAGGGGCAAGAAGAGTTTTCAGACGTCGGGCTTCTTCCACAAAAAGGCGCGTAGACAGATCCTTCTCCCTAAGCTGCACCCAGGCCGCTCCCCCCAGTACGGCCAGAGAAACGACCTCTTCAAGATTTCTAGAGCCGCACAAAGCGCGATCCGTAACTAAATACAAGCCTGCGTTTTTCCTGGTTATGGCGGTTGTCCGGTTCATGATTGACCCCCTGTTCGAATCCGCAGACGGCTTTTAAGGTCTGCCTCCGTGAGCCGATAAAGGGTGTCGAGGAAGTGAAGTTGCAGACTGCCCGGCCCCGGTGACATTTCCGCAGCCATTTCTCCGACGATACCCATGACCGCCATAGCCTGCGCCGTGGCCAGGGTAAAGTCACCGTTTACGGCCGCGAAAGCGCCGCAAAGGGCGGATGCCGTGCAGCCAAGACCCGTAACGCGCGTCATCATCGGATGGCCGTTCTCTATCCCGATAACGGCATTGCCTCCGACTATAAAATCCGTTTCTCCGCTGATGCAGACTGTCCCTTCGTAGACGGCATTCAGCCGACGGGCGGCATTGATGGCGTTCCGTGAGGATTCCGTGCTGTCCACTCCTTTGGTCTCCCCCTTTTCAACAGTGGAAAGCGCCAGAATTTCCGAAGCGTTTCCTCTGATAATAGTAGGTGCTACCGCTTCCATAATTTCGCGGACGGTACGGCTCCGAAAAGGCGTGGCCCCCGCCCCCACCGGGTCCAGAATTATGGGAATTCCCCGCTCGGCGGCTCTTCGCGCGGCGCAGATCATAGACTTAACCCAAGGCGGGCTAAGCGTTCCGATATTGATAACCAGGGCAGAGGCGATGTTCACCATATCCTCAACTTCTTCCTGCGCATGGGCCATAACGGGTGAAGCTCCAAGGGCCAGCAGGGCGTTGGCGGTATTGTTCATTACGACATAATTGGTGATATTGTGGACCAATGGCACCTTGTCGCGTACGGCGACAACGGCGGCCCAGATATTTTCGGCAGAGATCGTCATTACTTCCCTTCTCCTTTCGGTATTGATTCTGATCCCGAATCAATAAGGCGGTACAGGCGTACAACAGAATCCTTCAAACAGCAGACCAACCCGCCAACGCCGATAGTACATTAAATTGGAATGAAATCGGGCAGTATCTTATCCTCTGGACCTTCCCCTTGCAAGGGGGGATTTGCCGCTTGACTTTCACTGGAAAGAATGTTTATCTACTTGAAAAAAGAAAGGAATCCAAATTTTATGGATATGTGCGGGAGTAAAGTGGGAACCGGATACTTTATCAAATTCCTTTTTTCAATTATGTTTGCCTTGCTTTTTTTCATAGAGGCCGCAAACTGCGCGGCAGCGGGCTCTCCCGAAGAGTCCTTTAAAAAGAGTTTCCCTTCGATCCCGGTGGAACGCATTTCAGAAACGGCAATCAAAGGTGTCTATGAAGTGATTGTGGGCAATGAAATTGCCTATTATGCACCGGAGCCGGATATCCTGATACTTGGCCAGCTGATCACAAAGGACGGGAAAAATCTTACCCAGGAAAAGATCAGTGAAATTATTGTTGCTAAGGCGAAGAACCTGCCCCTGGATCAGGCAATCAAAGTCGGCAAGGGACCGCAGCGCGTTATCGAGATAACCGATCCGGACTGTCCTTACTGCCGCAAGGCCTCTGCCTTTTTTAACGGCCGCACCGACGTAACCCGCTACATCTTCTTCTACCCTCTGCCCATCCATAAAGATGCCGAGGCCAAGGCGCTTTTTGTCCTCTGTGCCAAAGATCAGGGAAAAGCTTATGAGGAAGCCATGACGGGAAAGTTGGATGACATGAAATTCAAGCCCTGCAAGAACGCCACGGCGGAAGCGACTCTCCAGAAGCACAAGGATGTCGCCACCCGGCTCGGACTGACCGGCACCCCTTTCTTCCTGATCGGGAATCAGCCGATTATCGGGGCTAACATTCCATTGATGGAAAAACTACTCGCCCCGGTAAAGGAAGCACCGGCCAAATAGTTTCTTCGATTTTATGTCAACATTATTTAAGAGGCATGAGGTTATATCCTCATGCCTCTTTTTTACCGGCAAGGATGAGAACTCTCTTATAATTGGTATTACAGGATAAGCTTATTATTGAAGCCGATTTATTGCTGTTCGTCAAAAGGCCGGTCAGAACTTGTTCCTTCCGGCTTGCGCTTCACCTGCCTTAAGACCCGATACTGGACAAATACGAGCATTGCGATTGCCAGTGCCACGGCGGCATAGAGCGGCAGCTTGTAGCGTTCCGTAAAAGGGAGCCGGGCGCGATTGCCGGCAAGATGCCCATTGGGGCGTGTTTCGCCGAGCATGGCTACCAGAATGGCATCCGGATTTTGCTTGGCCAGAATTTCCGCCAGATCATAACGAGACTGCCAAGCCACCGGTTCATCGGAAGCATTGACTATCTCAGGCATAGCCTCGATAACAGGAGGCTCCGGAACCGCCGCTCCCTTCAATCTTGCCACCTCCTGTTCCAGGGTTTGCAGCCTGGCCAAGAGATTATCAATGCAGGAGTCCCGTTCTTCATCTGACCTCATGGACTCAAACACCTCATTTATTTAATATTATTTCTCAAAAAGCATTTTTTATACACCGCACCGAGCCTATGCCGCCCCACATTGATCCTAACTGAAATAAGGCGCTTGGAGACCTGTCAATTCCCGCATATGCAATTGCCATGCAGATATTTGTAATTCATGATTCTTTTCACAAACACAGCCCTGTTCGGATTTCGGATGTCGGCATAATCCGATTGTTCAACTCCAAGACGCGCCTGAAATCCTGCTCTTCTCAAATCTTTTGTCCGGTAGCGAGCCCAACTGGTCAACTGATAATAACAGGCAAAAACTGTATTCTTCGGTATTCTTTCTGCATAGAATGCCGTAGATGCTTTAAGCAAGGAGATTACGGCATGGATACCGGTTCTTGTGATTGCAATAATTTCAACAACTTGCAAGATGCAGCAGCCGTACCTCAGCGAAGGCTGTACTGGTTGGTTTGGATAATTTTCGGAATATTTCTGACTATACTGTTTATTTTCCGCCTCTTTTCATATTCGGAAAACCGCTACCTTCCTCCGCCCTTTGAAAAACTACACAGGATTCACGGCATTCTATCCTTCGCAGGCTCAGCGAGCTACGATTCCGCCTTAGTTATAAAAGTCGACGGCAATACTTCCGTTCAGCTTTCCGGCACCCGCCTGGATGGCGGTCTATCCTGCCGTTTGGTTCCGGTCGATTCGAAGGAAGGTAAAGGGAGGGAATCGGCATTGCGTTCGTCACTGCCGGGGAAAAAGGTTACCGCCTGGTGGCATCCTGCACCGGACTTGCAAACCGATGGATTGCTCTACCAGTTGCAGGTGGACGATAAAGAAATCGTCTCCTACCACGACATGGTTAAAAGATATCAAAAAGAGGAAACTAGCTGGCCCTTTTTATTGATTGCCTCCGTGATCTGCCTGGGCATCACCGGGATTGCTCTTTGGAGGTTCCGTCAA
>MVQR01000093.1 GCA_002067815.1 Syntrophus sp. PtaB.Bin001
GGGTCGCAGCGTTTCCGGCATATCCGCGCTTAATTTGTATACCCCGTTTTCCACCTCATAAAGGGGAAATGCCCCCGTCTCAACGGCCAGCCGCCCCATCTTGATGCATTCGCCCGAAGGACAGCGCCATCCGGTAGGACATACGGAGAGACATTGGATGTAGGCAGGTCCCTTGATCGACCTCGCCTTTTTCACCTTGTTCATGAAATCAATGGGATAGCTGTGGCAGGCCGTGGCCACATAGGGAATATTATGGGCGACCATGATCTCCGGCGTGTTCTTTTTCCACGTCGGGTTGCCGCTGCTGACCGCACCGGGAGGAGCCGTCGTCGTTGAAGCCCCGAAGGGGGTGGAACCGGAACGCTGAATGCCCGTGTTCATATAGGCTTCATTGTCAAAGCAGACGTAAAGCATGTCATGGCCTCTTTCCATGGCGCCGGATAGAGCCTGAAGCCCGATGTCCACCGTTCCGCCATCGCCGCCGATTGCCACGGTCTTCACGTAGCGATCGGCAATCTTTCCCTTGCGACGAAGAATATTGAGGCCGGCTTCCACACCGGAAGCGACTGCCGCGGCGTTGGGGAAAGCCACATGCATCCACGGAAGCTTCCACGCCGTAGTGGGGTACATCGTCGAAATGACTTCCATACATCCCGTGGCGTTGACAATGACCGTATCCTTACCCAGCGCTTTGCACATCAGACGAATGGCCAGGGCCTCTCCGCATCCCTGACAGGCGCGATGCCCGGCGGCGAAATATTCCTCCTTGTCCACCAGCTTCGGCGCATACAGATCAAAGTTTTCCACAAGACCGGATCGGTACTGTTTTGCCGTATTCATTATTCTCTCACCCCATATATTTCATAGGCTTTCTCTGGTTTTTCCGTATCCGCGTTAGCCGATTTCTTGATCATCTCCATAAAGTGATCTACCATGACGTCCCGTCCCCCAAGGCCGATGATGTAATTTACAATCGCGGGACGTTTCGGTTCTCCATAGAGGGCGGAACGCACCTCCAAGGCAACCGGACCTCCGGGACCGCCATAGGACAGACAGCGGTCCGTAACGATCAGGACTCTCGCGCCCTTGACCGCCTGCCTCAGTTCTTCAAAGGGAAAGGGCCGCCAGAGCTTCAACTTCAGCAAGCCCGCCTTTACCCCTTCTTTCCGCAGTTCATCTATGGCCATTTCCGCCGTTTCTCCCATGGATCCCATGGTCAGCATGAGGATTTCCGCATCGTCGGTTTTATAAGGTTCGATGGGTTCATACTTTCGGCCGAACTGCTGCTCCCATTCCTTCCATACTTCAAGGATGACCTTCTTGGAGTTCAGCAGAACCTCCTCCCGGCTTTTGCAGGCTTCCGCATAGATTTCCGGCAGTCCCAGCGCACCCAGGGTTACCGGATGATCGGGATCGAGCGAGGCAAAGGGTTTGAAAGGCGGAAGAAAACGGTCCACCTCTTCCTGATCAGGCAGGAACATGGGTTCAACCACGTGGGTCAACTGGAAACCGTCGAGATTGATGTTGGTCGGCAGCAAGACATCCGGGTGCTCGGCGATCTTGAAGGCCTGGATGGTCATATCCACGGTTTCCTGCCCGTTGGCGGCAAACATGGAAATCCAGCCGATGTCCCTCTGGCTCATGATGTCGCTGTGATCGTTCCAGATGTTCAGGGGACCGGAGAGCGCGCGGTTACCGATGATCATGACGACGGGCAACCTCATGGAGGAGATGATTGCCAGGATCTCCGCCATATAGAGCAATCCCTGGGAACTGGTCGCCGTAAAGGCCCTCGCCCCCGCTCCGGAAGCTCCGGCACAGGCGCTCATTGCCGAATGTTCCGATTCCACGGTGATGAATTCCGCATCGAGACGCCCCTCCGCAATGATCTCGGAGAGATGCTCCGGAACATGCGTATTCGGGGTGATGGGATAGGCAGCAATAACATCAGGTCTACACAGAGCAGCCGCTTCAGCCGCGGCTAAGGCTATTTCCATACCTATTCTTTTCGACATGACCTATTCCTCCCCCACCATCTTGATCGCCGCGGGCCAGCACTCATGTGCACAGATCCCACACCCCTTACAGTAATCCAGATCCGCCGCAAAATATCCTTCTTCATCCTGCGATATGCATCCTTCGGGGCAGAATATATAGCAAAGGCCACATTTTATACATTTGGAATTATCCCAGATCGGACGTTCCGCCCTCCAGGTGCCGGTATGATAATCCCTGGAACTTCCAGGTCGAAAGACGATACACCCGGTATTCACTTCCTGCCAGGTTTCTGGCCATTTTTTCTCCGCCATTATAAATACCTCGACCTTTGTCTCAGATTAATTGAGTTTCACCTCATCGTACGCCCGCTTCATGGCTGCCAGATTCTTCTTGGCAATCCGACCGAACCGATGTTCAATGGGTTCAGTTAGGGATTCCATCTTCACGATATCCGTCATTTTGACCAGAGCGCCCAACATGGTGGTATTGGTAATGGGAACCCCCAGTTCCTCCCAGGCAATGGCCGTGGCATCGACCAGCGCAATCCTGCCCTTGAACTGGATGTAAGGTTCAATTTCCTTAAACGGTTTGCTCGTATTGAGAATCAGGAGTCCCTCCGGTTTCAGTCCCTCGGCCACATTGACCAGGGTTATCAAACCAGGGTCAAGGACTACCACCACATCGGGACGATAAATACGCTGTCTTTTCTTTATCCGTACATCATCCACCCGGTTGAAAGCCTCTACCGGCGCACCGCGCCTTTCAGGACCGAAACTCGGAAAGCCCTGCGCAAACTTTCCTTCACCGATCGCAGCCAGCGCAAGCATTTCAACGGATGTTACGGCGCCTTGTCCGCCCCTTCCATGCCATCTCACTTCTATCATTGATGAATCCTCTCTCAAGTTACATTTGCGAAAGAAAAGAGTTGTTATTCTGTCTGTCTGGAGCTCATTTCAGAAGTTGGCCTCTATTATAAAAAAGATACCTTGTCAACTCTTATTTAAGCAATATTGACATTGCAATGTTAGTTTTTTTAGGGTATAAACTGTATACAATATAGCCATTATATAGCGCATATTGCTAACTTATGGACTTTACTCCCGGAAGCACTCTTAACGTTATATAAGACGATCTACAGGTAGTTACCTTCAAGTTAGCGCATAGGTTCTCAGGGCTTCGTCGTAAAGGTCTCCTCCCCGGGTGTCGTTGATCACCACCAGAGGCATTTCGACTACTGCCAACCGAAAGATGGCCTCCGCGCCGAGGTCTTCATAGGCTACTACTGATGATTCCCGGACGCAGCGGGCCATCAGCGCCGCAATCCCGCCGATAGCTCCGAAATAGACAGCCTTGTATTGTTTCATGGCGGCGATAACCTCCGGCGAACGTTTTCCTTTGCCGATCATCCCTTTCAATCCCAGAGACATCAACTGCGGGGCGAATGGATCCATCCGGTAACTGGTCGTCGGCCCGATGGAACCGGTTACGGCGCCGGGCCTTGCCGGCGCGGGTCCGGCATAAAAAATCACGGCTCCCTTGATGGGGAAGGGCAAAGGTTCACCTTGCGACGCGGCTTCGCAAAGCCGACGATGAGCGGCATCCCTGGCGGTATGGATGACTCCGCTGAGCAGGACATGATCTCCTGCGGACAGCTGCTCGCAGAGATCTTCACTCAAAGGCGTCTCCAGGCGGATGGGCTCTTTCATGATCAAATAACCGCCTCCCTGTGTCTTGCCACATGGCACTGAATGTTGACCGTGACGGGCAGGCTGGCGATGTGGCAGGGCATCATTTCCACATTGACGGCCAGAGCGGTCACACGTCCCCCATAACCCTGCGGACCGATTCCCAGCCGGTTGACCTTTTCCAGAATCTCTTGTTCCATTGCGGCAAGCCGACTATCGACGGCATTGGGAGCTCCCACCGGACGAAGCAGCGCTTTCTTGGCCAGAATGGCCGACATCTCCAGAGACCCGCCGATACCCACCCCTACAATAACAGGCGGACAAGGGTTGGAGCCGGCCTTGCGAACGGAGGCAACGACATGTTCAACAATACCCGCCGCCCCAACGGCAGGCACCAGCATGACGCTGCTGCTCATATTCTCACTGCCGCCGCCCTTGGGCACGGCTATCAGCTTCAGTCTGTCACCGGCGACAATTTCGGTATGGATCACCGCCGGAGTATTGTCACCTGTATTCTTCCGCGAGAGCGGATCGCAAAGAGATTTGCGAAGATAACCTTCCCTGTAAGCCTGACGGACCCCCTCCTGAATGGCTGCATAAAAATCGCCACCGACAATGCGCACATCCTGACCCATTTCCACGAAAAGCACCGCCAGCCCCGTATCCTGGCAGAGCGGCAGATTTTCATCTCCGGCAATTTCCGTGTTTTCGATTATTTTTTCAAGAACATAGCGGCCAAGGGGCGAAGTTTCCTCCTTCTTCGCCTTTGCCAGGGCTTCACACACATCCGGGCTCAGTTCGCGATTGGCGACGATAAAGAGGTCCTTCACTGCCGAGGTAACGGTCTCAACAGAAATTTCTCTTCCTCGATTCATCTTCCGAAATGACTTTCCTGGATAATTTAAGGCTCTTTTTCCATGTCCCGGCGAAACTGAAGCGATTTTGACAGGGTCATCCGGTCCATGTACCTGAGATCACTGCCCATGGGCACGCCTTGGGCGATGCGGGTCACGGGAACATCAAGCTTTCCGATCATCCTGGCAATCAGAAGCGCCGTAGATTCTCCGGATACATTGGGGTTCGTGGCCAGGATGACCTCTCGGACCGCTTTTTCCCTGATCCGCTCAACAAGTTCGTAGAGCTTCAACTGCTCCGGCCCGACGCCGTCCAGAGGCGAAAGCACCCCGTGCAGGACATGGTAGGTCCCTGAATAGCTGCCGCTTTCTTCGATAGCCATCAGGGCATCGGGATCCTCAACGACGCAGATCAAACCTGTATCCCGGGCGGGATCGCGACAGACATTGCACAACTCGGTTTCGGCAAAATTGTGACATACCTGGCAGAATCGAATTTTATCCCGCACATCCATAATGCTTTCGGCAAGCCCCCGGGCGTCGCCCTCCGGAGCTCGCAAAACATGCATTGCCAGCCTTGTCGCCGTTTTTTCCCCGATTCCCGGAAGTTTTCCCAGCTCCGAAATCAGGCGTTTAATGGGAAGGGGGTAGCCTGCCATGCCGAAACAACCCCTCTACATCAAACCGGGAATGCTGATGCCCCCGGTAATCTTGGCCATTTCCGAAGAAGTCATTTCCTGAGCCTTGCGAACCCCTTCATTAACCGCGGCTATGATGAGATCCTGCAGCATTTCCACATCTTCGGCATTGACCACTTCTTTCTCTATTTTCAAGGAAACGACTTCATACCGGCCATTTACCTTAACCGAAACCATTCCCCCTCCCGCGGTTGCCTCCACGGTCCGGGAGGCCAGATCTTCCTGAAGGCGGGCCATTCTTTCCTGCAGCATCTTGGCCTGCTTCATTATATTTCCAAAATTTGCCGCCAATATACTCTACCTCCTTTAGTTTGATTGAACTACGACGTACATTTAACAGAGTCGCATTTTTATTCCTTTTTCTTCGAATCCGACCCGGCCTGAGGAGTTCGGATTTTAACGTCCTGAATCTCTGCACCGTCAAAAACACTCATGATCTTCTGCAGCAAGGGATGATTCAAGGCTTCCCGACGAATCTCTTCCATTTGATTTTTCCGGGCCATAGCTTCCGATATCCCCTCCGAACTCCGGTTATCGGAATCAAGAACCACCGATTCGATCTCCACTGCTACGGCGGTTTTGAAAAAGGCAGAGGCTAGTTCGCTCAACCGGTTTTTCTGCGCCGGTTGGCTGATGTCCTCGTAAAACATGTGTCCTTTGCGAAATCCGATGCGAAGAAGGCCGTTTTCAAAACCGAGAAAGACACCCTGTTCGATTTTCGAAGCCAGCAGGGCGGATTGCTTCTTCACATGGCCTTTGAAATTCGCCCAGATTTCCTCGGGACTCCCAACAGCCCGCACCGGTTCTTTCAAGTCCGGAACCGGCTCCCTCACTTCTTCCACTGCAGCCTTGGCTGCAGGCAGCTCCAAGGGACGTTCTTCCGTCAGCGGCCGGTTCTTTGACTCGTAAGAAGAACCGGGCAAAACCGAAGCGGTCGTCGCCGAACCGAGAGTGACAGAAGACGACAGCCGGGCCTCCAGTTCCTCCATGCGGGTAAGGATCTCATCGATAGGAATTGCAGGCGGCAGGCCGGCCATACGGCAGACAATAGTTTCCAGATTGAGCCTGGGGTTGTGGCTCCGACGGACATTTTCCTCCTCCGCCAGCAGGATATCGAGAAGCTGCTGCAGAGTCTCCCGGGAAATGTCCGCCACCTGCGCCTCGAGACCGGCTATATCGCCTCCGGATAGATCAAGGAGTTCCTGCTTCGGCCCGACAATCCGGACCAGCAGAAGATTTCGGAAATGCTGGAGAAGAAGCTGATAAAAATAAGTCATGTCGAGACCGGCGTAATAGCCTTCCTCAACAATCTTGAGACATTGACCCGCATCCCGGCGAAGAACCGCCTCGGAAAGCTGAAAGAGAAACCGGCGGTCGGTCCGGCCGAGCAGTTCCTCCACGGCCTCATCCCGAATCTCCGTGCCGGCATAGGAAATCACCTGATCAAAGATGCTCTCGGAATCTCGCATGCTGCCGTCACCGGCCTCGGCGACCCAGGTAAGCCCGGCGTCGCTTATTTGTATTCCTTCGGCATCCGAGATCTTCCGCAACTGCTCCGCTATCTGGCGGAGGGAAAGGCGGCGGAACTCGAAGCACTGGCAGCGGGAAAGAATCGTCGCCGGTACCTTGTGAGTTTCCGTCGTAGCAAAGATGAAAACGACATGAGGGGGTGGTTCTTCCAGGGTCTTCAGCAGGGCATTGAATGCCTCCCGCGTAAGCATGTGAACTTCGTCGATAATGTATACCTTATAACGGCAGGAAACCGGCAGAAAACGTATCCTTTCGCGGAGTTCGCGAATTTCGTCGATCCCCCTGTTGGATGCGCCGTCGATTTCTCTTACGTCCATAGCGACGCCTTCCGTAATTTCCCGACAGTTCGTGCAGGAATTGCAGGGCGTTTCTGCGGGACCTTTTTCGCAATTTATGGCCTTGGCCAGAATGCGGGCGATGGAGGTCTTGCCGACGCCGCGAGGTCCGCTGAAAAGAAAGGCGTGAGCGATGCGCTCTTGGCGGATGGCATTTTTCAGAGTCTGGACGACATGCTGCTGCCCCACCACATCCTCGAAGACCTGCGGTCTCCATTTGCGGGCTAAAACAAGATAGTCCATAAAGGCTCCTGAAGAAAAAAACAACGCTCTGTTCCGTCGGCCCTTCTTCGACAAACGGAAAAAAATATAAGAACCTGAAACGGAAACTTCTTGATCAGGAATCTCATGATAACGCTGGAATTACAAAGGTTTTCAGAAAGACCACGATTAAAAGCCCTGAATTGCTTCACCCTGAGTCATGCACTTAAGACCGGAGAAAAACCATCCGTTCATAATGACGGATATAACTAAAGATAGCCAGGCTGATCCGCAGCACACGCCGGACATTGCTACCGCTGCTTCCTTCCGGACCTGACGGGGTTTACAAGCCTTCGTTGCACGGGGCCCGGCTATCATATTCAAATAAGGAGGATCCCGTCAGAAAAATTACCTCTGCGGCGGGATAATGACCGTCATCCGGGAAAAGAATCTGGCGGAGAGAGGGGGATTCGAACCCCCGGTACATCTTTGTGGACATACACACGATTTCCAGTCGTGCCCCTTCAGCCTCTCGGGCATCTCTCCT
>MVQR01000094.1 GCA_002067815.1 Syntrophus sp. PtaB.Bin001
GGCCAGTTGGCACGCCCTGGTCGACAGTATCCAGTACAAGCTCTGCAAGGATAATGTCAACAAACACCATGTAGAAAAATGACTTAAGTGTAGAAGACAATTTATTAACTTTGCCGGATGTTATGGCCGAGCCCCCTATAGTCTGTAAGCTTTAGCCTATAGGGGGCTTTATTTAATGCAGCCATATCGCAATTGCCTTTCGTCCCAAAATTTAAATTTTCTCATCAAAGATTGATTTCGTCGGCTTCGTCATAGGTTCCTCGACGCACTTCTATGAAAATCTTGCATCGACTTTTACTTGCTGCCTAGCTGCTGTCCTTAATCTGTGAATGCAACAACATAGCAACCCAGCTATTGATTGGATTATTAATTTATGTTATCATTAATAAATTAATATAATTAAGACCTAAAAACGGACAATCCTTTCCCATGATGTTATCTATAAATAGTCAGAACCCTCAGACAAGATTAATAAAAAAAGTATCAGATATTCTGCTGGATGGGGGAATCGTCATTTACCCTACGGATACGGTTTATGGTCTGGGGTGTAATCTTTTCAATAAAAGAGGAATCGAGAAAATATACGAGATCAAGAAAAGGAGCAAGAAGCAACCTCTCAGCTTCATTTGCGCCGATCTTAAAGACATAAGCAAATATGCCCAGGTAACGGATTTCGCTTATAAAACCATGAAGCGTTATCTTCCTGGACCTTATACCTTTATCCTTCAGGCATCAAGAGTCGTTCCAAAGATAATTCTACCAAAAAGACAAACAACAGGGATTCGGATACCGGACAATCGGATCTGCATGGCCCTTGTGGCTGAGCTGGGTCAGCCTATTATCAGTACCAGCGTGAAAACGGATAACGATCAATATATGAACGATCCGGAAGAAATTGAAAAAGCATTCAAACACCGAGTTGATGTTATCATCAACGGAGGCGTCCTTGCTTCCGAACCCTCCTCCATCATAAGTCTGATTGACGATGATGTAGAGGTTCTGAGGGTGGGCAAAGGGGATGTTTCGGAATTTATGTAAACGGCCAATTCCGGCACCAGACAAAACTGATCCGCAAGGGATCTAAAAAATACTCAAAGATGCCATAAGGAAAGACTCAGGGAAGACAGTCACCAAATCTTGATTTTCCCTGCCCGGTCTGCAGTCCGCAATGACGGATGCCTTATGCAGAAAAGGACTATTATGAAGCATATTATGTTGGTCAACGCTGTTCATCCGGAACAGAAACGCATGGCTATCGTCGAAGACGGCAAGCTGGTGGAATTTAACATTCAGATGTCTCTGCGCGAGCCAATCACAGGGAACATCTATAAAGGCATAGTCCTCAAAGTCGAACGGGGCTTGCAGGCAGCCTTTGTAAACTTCGGCGTCGGTAAAGACGGCTTTCTCCCCTTACGGGATGTAAGCCCGGAATACTTTACCGAGAAAAAAGACAACGGGCACGATGGCGCACACCCCAGGGGTTCGTTGAAAACAGGGCAGGAGGTTATAGTTCAGGTTGCCCGTGAAGTCAGCGGACGGAAAGGGGCACTTCTTACAACTTACTTATCCCTCCCTGGTCGTTATCTTGTTCTGTTGCCCAACAAACACAGCAGTGGAATTTCCCGAAAAATAGAAGACGAAGAAGAGCGAAAGCAGCTAAAAACCCTCGTTGAGCAGATTAAAATCGACGAGGGCATGGGTTTTATTGTCCGGACAGCCGGCTTTAACCGGACAAAACAGGAATTGTCCCGAGACTACCAGCATCTTTTGAGACTGTGGAAGGAAATCCAGAAACGGGCGGAAACGGAAACCGCACCAGCACTGGTATATCAGGAAAGCGATTTCGGCGTTCGCAGCCTCAGAGATTATTTTACTTCGGAAATTGAAGAAATCATGGTGGATGACATTGACACCTACCGTAAGATGAGAGCTTACTGCAAGGCAGTCGCACCAAGAAACCTAAGAATTATCAAGCATTACAAAGAAAGGTTTCCCATTTTCGGCCGCTATAATCTCGAAGAGCAGATCCGTGAGATTTACCAGGAACGGGTTGAGTTGAAGTCCGGCGGTTCCATCATCATCAGTCCCACTGAAGCGATGATTACCATAGATGTGAACTCGGGACGTGCTTCCAATAAAAAGAACGTTGAGGATACAGCCTTTAAAACCAATATCGAGGCCGCTGAAGAAATCGCCCGGCAGCTCCGCCTGAGAGACCTCGGCGGATTGATCGTTATAGACTTTATT
Source organism: Syntrophus sp. PtaB.Bin001 (assembly GCA_002067815.1). Classification (GTDB taxonomy): domain Bacteria; phylum Desulfobacterota; class Syntrophia; order Syntrophales; family Syntrophaceae; genus Syntrophus. The sequence goes on from MVQR01000094.1 coordinate 2,248, forward strand.
GACATGACGGATCGCAAACACGAGGCTGAAGTTGAGAAAACCTTCAAGAAAGCCCTCACCCTCGACCGTGCCCGGATTCAGCTCTCCCGGATCTCGAAATTCGGTATTCTTGAACTCTCACGCCAGAAAAAACATTCCACTATTCAGGAGATCAGCTATACAACCTGTCCGTACTGCAGCGGAAGCGGTACACGTCCTTCCCTTGAGTACACGGCCCTCAGCGCTTTCCGAAAGATTGAAACGGAAGCCGCCAAGGAAAGGGCTTGTGCACTCAAAGTCCATGTTCCTTATGAAATAGCGGACTATCTTCTGAATCAGAAGCGAAACGATATCCAAAGGATTGAATCGATGTACGACCTTTCTGTCCATGTCTCGGGAAAAGCGGATATGATATGGGATAATATTTCCATACAATTGGTCCCCCGGGAGACGGCAACAGAAATACCCGAAATGCAGGCAGAAGAAGAAAAGATCGCAGCCTCGGCGGAGACGGCGGATATCGTTATCCCGGAACTTGCAATCGGATCAGAAGCCACAGACGTATCCACGCCTCCGATTGAACCAACCAAGAAAAAAAGCAGACGGCGCTCCCGGCATCGGAGGAAGAAACCGGAAGGAAAGGCAGAACTCACTGCCGTAGAGCCTCCGCTGGAATCGCCGGAAATTTCTCAAATCTCCCAAGCAGATGACACGCCGGGCACTAATACAGTATATCCGCCGGTTATTATCGAAGAAGGCACCTTCGAATTGCCCATTTTATCTTTTGCCCGACAGGAACCTGAAGATAATAACGAAAATTTTGACGAGAAACCTGCCGGTTAACGTACCCGGTTTTGCTAATCCCCGGCCAATGCCGCGGAACGCCGTGCGGCTGAATCCACGGCGGCCATCAAAGTAGCCCTCAGACGGCCTTCTTCCAGGGCCTTCAAACCGGCTATAGTTGTTCCGCCGGGAGAGGTTACCATATCTTTCAACTCTCCCGGATGTTTTCCCGTCTGAAGGTAGAGTTTTGCCGCTCCCAGCAAGGTCTGTGCGGCCAGTTTCAAGGAGACATCCCGCGGCAGACCAAGAAGCACCCCCGCATCCGCCAGGGCTTCCAGCATAATGAACACGTAACCCGGTCCGCTGCCGCTCAGGCCGGTTACGGCATCCATAAGATTTTCCTTCACGGTGACCGTCAAGCCAACAACTTCGAAAATCCGAACAGCCGTTCCCATATCCTCTTCCGTAGCGTGAGAACCCCTGGACAGGGCGGTCATCCCCTCACCGACAAGGGCCGGAGTATTGGGCATTGCACGTATGACACGAATCGGTTTCGCAAGATGTTTTTCAATAAAGCTGGTGGAAATGCCGGCAGCAATTGAAATAACCAAGTGCCTGGAACTAACGCAGTCGGCAATCTCATCGAGAAGTTCCGATAAGTTCTGGGGCTTTACCGCCAGGATCAGTATATCGACCTGACGAATCAGATTTTGATTGTTTTCCCGTATAACCAAAGGATAGGCCTCATGGATTTCCTCAAGGCGCTCCTTGACCACATCAGCAACCACTATTTGCCCTTCGGTTGCCAACTGACGACTGAGAATCCCTTTCAGCAGTATAGTCCCCATCTTGCCGCAGCCGATCATGCCAATCCTACGATTTTCTAACATGCCTTCCGAATCCTCCTTGTTCTCTTCATGCTAAGCGAGCGCATTTCTTTGACGCTTGACGATGGCCTATTTTATCTGACCTGTCAACAGCGAAAACACGCTCTATCCAAAAACGTTTCCTTTGCACTCCGTCTTTCTTTATGATAGCAACAACCCATTATTTCATTATCCACCCAAAAGGAGTCTTTATGTTCATCGCCGAAAACTTCATGCTGGCACTGGCAAAAATACTTGATATCGCACTGACCCTTTATATGTGGATTCTGATTGCCCGGGCAGTAATTTCCTGGGTTAATCCCGACCCTTACAACCCGATCGTCATGTTTCTATATCGGGCGACTGAACCTGTCATGGCCCCGGTTCGGCGATTGCTCCCCTTCCGTAATCTTGGCATCGACATTTCCCCCATTATCATTATTCTGGTCATTATTTTTCTACAGACATTTGTTGTCAGAAGTATGATGCAAATGGCAACAATTCTGCGTTAACCCTTATAATCTCTCGGAATTTCAGAGGCAGTTGGTGATTGACATTCAGGAAAGAAAAGACGGCGTTTCCTTTACCGTGCATGTACTTCCCCGTTCCTCCAAGTGTGCGCTGGCCGGAATTCAGGACGGCGCTATCAAGCTGAAGCTCACGTCGCCGCCTGTAGATGGAAGAGCCAATGAGGAATGCGTCGAGTTTCTCGCCGAACTTCTGGGAGTGAAGAAAGGGCAAATAGGTATCATCAGCGGGCAAAAATCAAGGAATAAAATCGTTCGAATCGAGGGATTAACAAAGGATACCCTTGAAGCCGATATTTCCGTCTTGTTGCAGGCGGTTCTTCCAAAAAAAGCTGAAGGCAAGAAAGACCATCAGGTCATCAAACATAAATGACACACCGCGGAGAAAATGAAAAAGTAGCGAAGGCAGCCGGTGTCGTGGGATTAGCAACGATGCTAAGCCGCATCTTCGGTTTCATCAGGGACATGGTCGTAGCCACCTATTTCGGGGCGGGAATCGCCACGGATGCCTTCTTTGTCGCCTTCCGAATTCCCAACCTTCTGCGAAGACTGCTGGGCGAAGGTTCTCTGACTGTCGCCTTCATTCCCGTTTTCACTGAATATCTGAAGAACAAATCCAAAGAAAGCGCTCTGGAACTGGCCAGCATCGCCCTCACTTTGCTTTCCATAATTCTGGTGCTGGTTTCTCTCTTAGGCGTCGCATTCACTCCCCTCATCGTCTCCCTGATGGCTCCGGGATTCATAAAGAACCCGGCCCAGTTTGATCTGGCAGTATTCTTGACCAGATTCATGTTCCCTTACATTTTCTTCATTTCGCTGGTTGCCCTCTGTATGGGCATTCTGAATTCACTTCGCCATTTCGCGGCGCCGGCACTTTCACCGGTTGTCCTTAACATTGCCATGATCCTGTCCGTACTTTTTCTTCACAGGTATTTCGAGCAGCCAATAACCTCACTGGCTGTCGGCGTAATGCTGGGCGGCGTACTTCAATTGGCCATGCAATGGCCCTTTATGCTGAAAATGGGTGCCAGGCTGAAACCTAATTTTCATTTTCAGCATCCCGGGATGAAGAAGATCGGGCGTCTTCTGGTTCCCACCCTTGTAGGTTCGGGTATCTACCAGATCAACATCTTTATCGGCACCATTCTGGCTTCCTTATTGCCCAAGGGCAGTGTTTCTTTTCTTTACTATGCGGACAGGGTGGTTGAGCTGCCCCTGGGCGTGTTCGCCATTGCAGTGGGAACGGCAAGTCTGCCCAGTTTTTCCGCTCAGGTGGCCAGAGGGCTCTTCGACGAATTCAAGAAAACCCTTTCCTTTTCTCTGCGTCTTATTCTTTTCATCACCATTCCGGCAACAGTGGCCCTCATCGCCCTGCGCGAGCCCATTGTTTCCGTGCTCTTCCAACATGGAGCCTTCAAGGCCTATTCAACAATAATGACAGCCCAGGCCCTGCTTTATTATACGCTCGGACTTTGGGCCTTCTCAGTAATCCGGGTCATCGATTCGGCTTTTTTCTCCCTTCAGGACAGAAAGTCTCCGCTCAAGGCCGCTTTTGTATCGCTGCTGGTCAATGTCGGACTGAGCATCCTGCTGATGTACCCATTGAAACACGGGGGGCTTGCCTTGGCCACCTCCGTGGCTTCGGCCGCCAATGTCCTGATGCTTTCCTTCATCCTTAAGAAAAAAATCGGGACCTTTCTCGATCAGAAATTCTATTCCTCTCTGGGGAAAACAACTGTTGCCTCACTTTTGATGGGAATCAGTTTTTACCTTGTCCATCTTGTTTTTCCATGGAACATAGAGGCGTCCATTGAAACCAGGGCAACCTTTCTTTCGGCCTGCGTCATCGCCGGTATTCTCACCTTTTTCGGATCGTCTTTCCTGCTTAAGAGTGAGGAAATTGCATCGCTCTTAAACGTTCTCCGCAGAAAGCTGAAGCGGTCGTCTTCCTGATCTACCGTGAGCCGAAAAAATGTTGACTTCAAAATACCAAGATGATAGGTACATCGTCTCTTGCAACAATAATCCTACGTAAGGGCTCCTCATGCTGGACGTCAAATTTTTAAGACAAAACGTTGATTTTGTTAAGCGCAGAATCGCGGAACGTGGTCAGGATATCGACCTGAACGCTTTTGTAGATCTTGACGCGAAGCGGCGCGATATTCTTCAGGAAGTCGAGGCCTTACGGAATGAAAGGAATGCCGTTTCCAAGCAGGTGGGGGAAAGGAAAAAGCGCAAGGAAGATGCCCAGGATCTGATCTCCAAAATGGGGACGGTTTCCGCACGTATCAAGGAACTTGAGGATGGGCTGAAAGAAACTGAAGATAATTTGCATAGCCTGCTGCTGACGATTCCCAATCTTCCCCACGAATCGGTCGCCTGCGGCACAAGTTCGGAGGACAATCCAGTTGTCCGTATCTGGGGCGAGAAACCCAACTTTGATTTTTCACCGAAACCCCATTGGGAAATAGGAGAAGATCTCAATATCCTGGATTTTGCCCGCGGAGCCAAGATTACGGGAGCACGGTTCACATTGTACCGCGGTGCAGGGGCCATGTTGGAACGGGCCATCATCAATTTCATGCTGGATCTCCACGTCATGGAGCATGGCTACACGGAAATCCTACCGCCCTTCATGGCAAACCGCGACAGCATGACGGGAACAGGTCAGTTGCCGAAGTTCGCGGAAGATCTTTTTAAAATTGAGAACCTGGAGTATTACCTGATTCCAACGGCCGAAGTGCCGGTAACCAACATCCATCGAGAAGAAGTTCTCGAAGAAAGTGCCCTTCCGGTTTATTATGTGGCTTACTCTCCCTGTTTCCGGGCAGAAGCCGGATCTTACGGGAAGGATACCCGGGGGCTCATCCGTCAGCACCAGTTCAACAAGGTGGAGATGGTTAAATTTACGACTCCGGAAACATCCTATGACGAGCTGGAAAAACTGACGCTGAATGCTGAAGAAGTTCTTAAACGGCTTAACATTCCTTACCGGACGGTCAGTTTATGTACCGGCGATCTGGGATTCTCCTCGGCAAAGACATATGACGTCGAGGCTTGGCTGCCGGGGCAGGATACGTACAGAGAAATCTCCTCTTGCAGCAATTTCGAGGACTTTCAAGCCAGAAGGGCCTCCATTCGCTTCCGCCGGGAAGCAACGGGGAAACTTGAATTCGTCCATACCCTGAATGGTTCCGGTCTGGCTGCCGGAAGAACGCTGGTAGCTGTTCTGGAAAATTATCAGCAGGCTGACGGCAGTGTTATTATTCCCGATGCCCTGCGTCCCTACATGAAAGGAATGGAAAGAATTAACGCGTCATAGGGAATTCGATATAATGATTCGGAGGGATGGCCGAGTGGTCTATGGCGGCGGTCTTGAAAACCGTTGACCGAAAGGTTCGCGGGTT
>MVQR01000095.1 GCA_002067815.1 Syntrophus sp. PtaB.Bin001
GGAACAAATCAGGCAGCAACTGGCCTATTTTCTGGAACCACATGCAATGCCGCGACGCATCGTGCAGGTAGAACAAATACCGATAACCTCAACAGGCAAGATCGATCGACGACACATTGAAGAACTGCTGCAGCTGGAAAAAATCGACGCCTGAATTATTTTCAAAAAGCATCAAAAGCATCATACTACCCACGATTTGTTGACACAATTTCTCAAACCTGAATATCCTTTGAACTTGGCTTCCCCGATTTCAAATTATCATTGACATGCCGGCCTGTGCTCCGTATAGTTCGCCACATTGTGAAAAACATCGACTCGATTTATGAAGACTATATTAGTTGTCTATTATTCTCAGACAGGGCAATTAAAGAGGATACTTGATTCCCTGCTTTCGCCTCTTTCAAATAGCTCCGATTTTCTGATCTCCCATCTGGAAATCAAGCCGGAAACGGCTTTTCCATTTCCGTGGACTCGACGACAGTTTTTGGATGTCTTTCCCGAGACGGTAGCCAAGAGGCCTGTTCTCCTCAAACCGCCGGAAATCGAAATCCGGAAGCCCTACGATCTGATAATTATCGCGTTTCAACCTTGGTATCTTTCGCCTTCCCTCCCTGTCTCCTCTTTCCTGAACAGCACTTTTGCCGAGGAAATATTACGAGATACGAATGTCCTGACCTTAATCGGGGCAAGAAATATGTGGCAGGAGGCGTTCAACTGGGTCAAGGATAAGGTGGAGGGTTACGGGGGACGGCTTTGCGGCAACATCGCCCTGGTCGACAGGGCGCCCAACCTGGTCAGCGTCGTTACCATTGCCTATTGGATGCTTACCGGGAAAAAAGACAGGTTTCTCGGCATATTTCCTAAACCGGGGGTTTCTGAGGCCGACATCGGCGCAGCAAACCGTTTCGGAAAGGCGATAGGAGCGTTTCTTCTCGGCAACAAGCTGGATCTCCTTGACGGAGAATTAAAAAAGCTCGGAGCCGCTGAAAACAATCCTTCATTGATTCGTTTGGAAAGACGCGGCAAGAAAATCTTTACATTATGGTCGAACCTTATTATAAAAGCGCCCAATCTCAGAGGTTTGCTACTGAATCTTTTTTTCGCGGAACTGCTTCTTGCATTAGCTATCGTATCCCCGATCAATTCCCTTCAGGGGATATTGATGAAATTCTTGAAAAGAAAGTCAAGTGATTGATGACTTATAAGACTTATATCACGGCCATGGCCAAGTATCTACCGAATGAACCTGTCGCCAATGACCATATGGAAGAATTGCTCGGCAAAATTAACGGCAGGCCGTCCCGCGCCCGCTCAATCGTTTTAAAAAACAACGGCATTCATTCAAGGCATTACGCTATTGATACCGAAGGCAATTTCACTCACACCAATGCCGAACTCGCCGCCAACGCCATTCGGGAATTATTTTCTCCTTCTTTCGGTATCGGAGACATGGAGCTTCTCTGCTGCGCCACAACGATTCCCGATCAGCTTATACCTTCCCATGCCGCTATGGTTCAGGGCTGTCTCGGATGTTCGGACATCGAGATCGTATCCACGGCAGGTGTCTGCTGCTCCGGAATGATGGCGATGAAATACGGGATGATGTCCATCCTGAGCGGCAATACAAAAAACGCCGTATGCGCGGCTTCGGAACATGCCTCTTCCATGTTTCTGGCGCGAAATTTCGAGACTGAGATCGCCAATCTGACCAAGTTGGAAAGCAGGCCCATCCTGGCTTTTGAAAAGGATTTCCTGCGTTGGATGCTTTCCGACGGTGCAGGCGCCGTTCTTCTGCAATCACAGCCAAACAGCGAAGACGGCGGCATTTCTCTGCAGATCGACTGGATCGATACCAGCTCCTTTGCCGGACAGATCGATGTCTGTATGTACGCCGGAGCGAAAAAGGACGGCGACGGGCGGTTGATCGGCTGGAAAACTCTGCCTCCTTCCGCATGGCTTGACCAGTCGATATTTTCCGTAAAGCAGGATGTTTCGATTCTCGAAAAACACGTGATAAAGCTGGGGGTCCAGAAACTGTCCGAGTGTTTGCGCCGACACGACCTCAAGGCGGAAGACATCGACTACTTCCTCCCCCATCTTTCTTCGGAATATTTCCGCGCACCGCTTATCGAAGAACTTCAGGAACAGGGGATTCCGATACCCCAGGATAGATGGTTTACAAACTTGACACACGTAGGTAACGTGGGAAGCGCCTCTATCTACCTGATGCTGGAAGAATTGTTCTCTTCCGGAAGGCTCGATCGGGGCATGAAGATCCTGTGTCTTGTTCCCGAAAGTGCCCGTTTTACTTATGCCATAATGGTTCTGACGGTTTGCTGACGATGAGACGGGATCAGGTGCCGCAGGACGATGCCAATCTGATGGAGGGACGGTCGCGCGAGGTCTGTTACGCCGTCGACGAAAAAGGGAATTACGTTCAAGCGCACAGCACGGGATGGGAGCCAAAAAACGCCGCCCTGCTCCAGGCCTGGGAACAGATTAACGAGGAGGCGGAAAAAGCCCGCCTTGATGTTCAGGAAGGCCGGGTCAGTCCCCTTGCCTTTTTTATGGCCAAATTCATGTTCGATTTGAAGCTTCTTTCCGAATATACGGATATCCCGAAAAGAAAGATAAAAATGCACCTGGACCCCCTCCATTTCAAAAAACTGGATGAAGCGACCCTGGCAAAGTACGCCTATGCTTTTGACATAACAGCCGACGACCTTGCGAACTGGCCGGCAAAACCCGTTTCCACCCGCTTTCCCGGCAGTGAGCGGTAAACCATGATCATCGATTTCAGACACCGCCAGGCCGCCCATTGTGAAAACGGCGTCACCTCAAACCTGCTGAAACATTACGGCGTGGATATCAGCGAAGCGATGGCCTTTGGACTGGGTTCCGGCATTTTCTTCGTGTATCTGCCCTTCCTCAAATTGAACGGCCTGCCCGTAACGTCTTACCGCCCCCTGCCCGGTCTGATTTTCAAGAGAACAGCGGCTCATCTCGGCATCAAAATCTGCCGGAAAAAATTCCGCGATAAGGAAGAATCGATGAAGACCCTCGACAAGGTCCTGGCTTCAGGAATTCCCGTCGGCCTTCAGGTCGGTGTGTTTCACCTGACATATTTTCCCAGACCTTACCGTTTTCATTTCAATGCCCACAACATCGTTGTCTTCGGCAAAGAAAACGGCCGTTATCTAATCAGCGACCCCGTCATGGAAACTCCGGAGACCATGACTTATGCGGAACTGATGAGGGCCCGTTGGGCCAGGGGTGTTTTTCAGCCTAAGGGGCATATGTATTATCCCGTTAAAACCCCCTCCCGGGTAGATTTAGCCGGCCCCATTATCAAGGCGATCAGGAAGAGCTGCCGCGACATGCTTTCCATTCCCGGCCCTCTGCTTGGTGTCCGCGGCATTCGCTATCTATCGAAAGAAGTAAAAAAATGGCCGGAACGCCTCGGCGAAAAAAGGGCCGCTTTGAATCTGGGACAGGTAATCCGGATGCAGGAGGAAATCGGAACAGGCGGTGCGGGATTTCGGTTCATTTACGCGGCCTTTCTCCAGGAAGCCTCAAGAATATTGAATCATAACCGCCTTGGGGAGCTCTCAAGGTGCATGACCGAATGCGGCGACCGCTGGCGGGATTTTGCCGTTATCGCCGGCAGGATCATCAAAAATCGCAGCGGCGAATTTGAATCCTATTCAGCGATGTCAGAGATTCTTTCGGAAGTCGCCGAACGGGAGAAGGTCATCTTCTCCGAGTTAAAGAAGGCTGTTTCATGACGGGCGAAGAGATCATAAAGGTTTCCCGGCTGACAAAAATCTACAACGGTTCAAAAAAGCCTGCCGTCGACGATCTCAGTTTTGTCGTACGGGAGAGGGAGATTTTCGGCCTTCTGGGCCCGAACGGCGCCGGAAAATCAACGACGATTATGGCCCTTTGCGGCCTTTTGAAGATAGATTCAGGTAACATTTCGGTCTTCGGTCTGGACGTCAGAAAAAAAGGCCAGGAGATAAGGAGGGAAATAGGCGTCGCCCCTCAGGAAATCGCCCTTTTCCCAACATTGACCGCTTACGAAAATCTCTCTTATTTCGGAAGGATGTACGGTCTTGACGGAACGACTATCCGCAGACGGGCAAAGGATTTTCTGGAACTCTTCGGATTGACGGAAAAAGCGAACAGCCGCGTTATCCATTTTTCCGGGGGAATGAAGAGGCGTCTCAATCTGATCACCGCACTTCTTCACTCGCCGCGCCTGCTGATTCTCGATGAGCCGACATCGGGCGTGGACGTGCAATCCCGGAAGATGATCCTCGATTATCTGCTGGCGCTGAAGTCCGACGGCATCACCGTCATTTACTCATCCCATCTGCTCGAAGAAGCGGAAAAAGTCTGTTCCCGCTTTGCCATCCTCGATGTGGGACGGCTGATTTCCGAGGGGAAACCTGCCGACCTGCTTGCCGGCAACGGCGGCTTCGGCAATCTCGAACAGATGTTTTTGGGTCTGACCGGCAGAGGTACCCGCGATTGAAAGTCCTGGCAACTATAAATAAAGAATTCCTGCTGCTGATCCGCGATCCGGGCGGGTTGACCCTGATATTCCTGATGCCCCTGGCGCTGGTCGTCGTTATGGCTTTGATTCAGGACAATACCTTCCGGGGATGGCAGGAGACAAAGATCGAGGTACTCCTGGTCGATGAGGATCACGGTTTCCTGGGCGCAGCCCTGGAACGCACATTCCGCACTTCTCCCAATATCCGCGCAGTAAAGGAGATAGATGGAAAACCCCTGACGGTGGAAGAGGCGCGCCTGCTGGTCCGGAGCGGGAAATACAAAACAGCGGTGATAGTCCCGAAAAGGGCGAGCGGCGATTTGCAGAAAAAAACGAAGAAGGCGGTAAACCGACTCCTGGCCCATTATGGCTTTACTGAGAAGCAACCCGTTACGAAAGAATTGCCCTCTGTAAATCTGCAGATTCTCTTTGACCCGGCGATCAAGCCCAACTATAAACAGACCCTGGTCAGCGCGGTGGAAAAAATGGCCGCCAAGGTTCAGTCCGACGAATTTATGGATGAAGTCCAGAAGTACCTTAGCAAGACTACACAAAAGCCGAAAATTTCTATGGATCTTTCCGAGATGATCAACGTAAGCCAGGAAATAGCCGTCGAAAACGAAAACAGGGGAATGGCGCTCAATGCCGTACAGCACAATGTGCCGGCGTGGTCCATGTTTGCCATGTTTTTTATTCTCTTCCCCCTGGCCGGAAACCTGATCAAGGAGCGTGAAGAGGGCAGCATGCTGCGGCTGCGGCTGATCTCCGGTTCGCAACTGCCGGTTATCGCGGGAAAGTTCTTCTTCTATCTTTTCGTCTGCTTCCTTCAGCTCTTCTCAATGGTCTGCGTCGGCCTTTATGGAATGCCCCTTCTGGGTCTGGACAAACTGATCCTGGGTTCCAACTATTCCGGCATAATTTTCACCGGTCTTGCCGTAGCTATGGCAGCGACCGGTTATGGACTGCTCATCGCCGTTTACTTCAAGACCCCTCAGCAAGCACTGTCTTTCGGTTCCATATCGGTGGTGATCCTGGCAGCTGTCGGCGGCGTCTGGGTGCCGGTGTTTGTCATGCCGGAAATCATGCAGAGCATCAGCCCTTACTCGCCCTTGAACTGGGGGTTGACCGCCTTCAACGACCTTTTTCTTCGTAATGCCTCGACAACGGTCATTTTACCCGAGCTTGTCAAGCTCGTGATTTTTTCCATCGCGACATTGACGGCAAGTATTTTTATTTCCAAGACAAGAACAGTATCATAAAATATTTTTTCCAAGGTACCAATAATATGAGTCAAACACTTGAAGAATTGACACCGATACTCAAAACGCAAATTGTCGAATGCCTGAATTTGGACAGCATAATCGCGCAGGAACTGGACTATGACACGCCGCTTTTCGGCGATCATACCGGCCTTGATTCCATTGACGCCCTGGAAATCGTTGTGCTGCTTGATAAAAAATATGGCATCAAGCTGACGGATTCCAAGGTGGCCAGGAAAATTTTCGTAAATATCCGTTCCATAGCCGAGTTCGTCCATAATAAAAGAAAGCTATGAGCCGCCGGGTATTTATCACGGGATACGGCATAATATCCGCAATCGGCAACAACGCCGAAGAGAACTATTCTTCTCTCGTCAATAAGAAGAGCGGCTTCGGCAGGTTGGATTTCCTCAATACCGTTCACCGGGACGAGCTTCCCGGTTGTGAAGTCAAGTTGTCAGATTCAGCCCTCTGCGACCTGGCCGGTGTAACGCAAAACGCCGGCTATACCCGAACGGCCCTGCTTGCAATGATCGCCGTCCGCGAAGCGATTGTTTCCGCGGCCCTATCCGAAGAGGATGTACAAAAAGCCGGTATTCTTTCCGCCACGACAGCCGGCGGAATCCGGGAGCTTGAAACTTATCTCTATGATCTGCAGGATCTGGAAAAGACGGGGGAATTTCTGGCCTACCTCGATACCGCCGATGCCGGGGAGCACATGGAACGGCTGGCCGATTCCTTCGGGATCCGGGGATACATCGGCGCCGTCAGCACGGCCTGTTCCTCCGCGGCCAATGCGATCATCCTCGGCTCCAGACTGATATCTCAGAACTTTCTTGAGATCGCCGTCTGCGGGGGCAGCGACGCCTTGGGAAAAGTGACTCTTAACGGCTTTTCTTCGCTGATGATTCTTGACAGGAACGCCTGCCGTCCCTTTGATGAAAACCGCAACGGCCTCAACATGGGAGAAGGGGCCGCTTATCTTGTCCTGGAATCGGAAGAGGCACTCATGCGCTCGGGCAAGAAGGCAATCGCCGAACTTAAAGGTTACGCCAATATAAACGATATCTTCCACCAGACCGCCTCGTCTCCCGACGGAGCGGGAGCGCTCGCTAGCATGAGCAAAGCCCTTGCCAAGGCGGGGTTGAATATCGCCGATATCGACTACATAAATGCCCACGGCACCGGCACGGAGAATAATGATCTGGCCGAAGGACTGGGGATACAGGCACTCTTTGGAAAGCAGCCGCCGCCTTTCAGCTCCACGAAGCCCTATACAGGCCATGCCATGGCGGCGTCGGGAAGTATTGAAGCGGCCTTTTGCATGATGGCTTTTCAGCACGATGCGATATTCCCCAACTTGAATTTCGACACCCCGATGAATGAACTGGATATCCGCCCGATCACTGAGCTGAAGCAGCAGGCCGTATTAAGAAACATCCTTTCCAATTCTTTCGGTTTCGGCGGCAGCACCGCCTCCCTTCTTTTTTCAAAATGTCTATGAATATTTACATCAAAGGCACAGGGGCGATATCCCCGCAAAAGACCTATGACCGACGGATTTTTCTTTCCGAAATTACCAGCTATGACGGCAATGTACTGAACTGCGTTCTCCCTGAATTCAGTGAATATATCAATCCATTGAAGTTGCGGAGACTCAGCCGGATGCTGAAGATGGGTCTGACTGCAGCCACGATCTGTCTGCGCGATGCAGAGCTGGAGACACCCGATGCCATCATCACCTCAACGGGTTACGGACTTCAGGGAGATATGGAAAAATTCCTCTACGAAGTTCTGGAGCAAAAGGAGGAACAGCTCACACCGACGTACTTCATGCAGAGCACTTACAATGCCCTGGCCGGATTGATCGCTCTTTCTCTCAAGTGCACCGGCTACAAC